>CAJFRV010000008.1 GCA_904419495.1 uncultured Clostridia bacterium
AATATATCGTTGTTTACTTAAATAAATGCGATATGGTTGATGATCCAGAATTATTAGAATTAGTTGAAATGGAAGTTAGAGACTTATTAACAGAATATGGTTTCCCAGGAGACGAAATTCCAATGATTAAAGGTTCTTCATTACAAGTATTAGAAAGTACATCTACAGATCCTAATGATCCTGTATATGCACCTATGAAAGAATTAATGGATGCTGTTGATAGTTATATACCAACACCAGAAAGACCAGTTGATCAACCATTCTTAATGCCAGTTGAAGACGTATTCACAATTACTGGTAGAGGAACTGTTGCTACAGGTAGAGTAGAAAGAGGAACAGTTAAATTACAAGACGAAGTTGAAATCATCGGTCTTACAACTGAAAGAAGAAAAACAGTTGTTACAGGTGTTGAAATGTTCAGAAAATTATTAGACCAAGCTGAAGCTGGAGATAATATCGGAGCATTATTAAGAGGTGTTGATAGAAAAGACATCGAAAGAGGTCAAGTTCTTTGTAAACCAGGAACAATCAACCCACATACAAAATTCACATCAGAAGTATACGTTTTAACAAAAGAAGAAGGTGGAAGACATACACCATTCTTCAATGGATATAGACCACAATTCTATTTCAGAACAACAGACGTTACAGGTGTTATTGAATTACCTGCTGGAACAGAAATGGTTATGCCAGGAGATAACGTATCAATGACAATCGAATTAATTACACCTATCGCTATTGAAAAAGGATTAAGATTTGCTATCCGTGAAGGTGGTAGAACAGTTGGTTCAGGTGTTGTTGCTGATATATTAGCATAATTTAAAATATAAAATTCGGGATTTTGAGAACAGACTCAAATTTCCCGAATTTTTTGACCTAAAAAGATATACAAACTAATTTGTAATTTTATTATTTTCAAAATACAAAATTGAATTTACATAAGCAATATGATATAATATAAATATTAAGCAAAAGGAGGTAAAGACCATGGGTAAAGATAAAGGAAAAGAAGAACGGTTGGATCAATTGATCCAAAGACAAAAAGAGGAAAGAGTAGCATTGAATATAGAATTTTTAGCACTCTATTATCAGTCAATTTCTCCCGAAGAAGCAAAACAAATATATGCTAATTATGATAGGGATTTAATGGAACTGAATAGAAGGCATAAACGTGAATTTGATGCATTTTTAAAACGTTAGTCTATTCTAAAACCCAGTCTCATAGTATATTATGTGACTGGGTATTCCATTTTTATTATGAAAGATTTTGAAAAAATTAAGTTCTATTTTAAAATTATTCAAATACTCTCTACTACTAAGTTTGAAAGAAGATAAAATAAATTACCTCAGAATATATGGTTTGAATAATCAAATGAATTATAAGAAAATACTTGCTTTTTTCTAAAAACAATAATAAAATATTGATGTCAGATATATAATAAAATAAAGACGATTTGGAGGAATAAAAGTGAAAATCATATTAGATGCAATGGGTGGTGATAATGCACCAGATGCCAATATAAAAGGAGCAGTAAATGCTATCAATAAAGTAAAGGCAGAAGTCGTATTAGTAGGGAAAGAAGAAGTTATCAGAAGTAAAGTAAAAGAATTTTATGGAAAAGAACTTGAAGAGATATCTGATAGATTAAAAATAAAAAATGCAACTGAAACTATAGAAATGTGCGATACACCAACAATTGCTATTAAACATAAAAAAGATTCTTCTATGGTAGTGGGATTTAAAATGCTAAAAGAAGATGAAGGAGATGTTTTTATCTCAGCAGGAAACTCAGGTGCTTTGTTAACAGGAGCAACATTATTAGTTGGTAGAATAAAAGGAATTGATAGACCAGCATTAGCAGGAATCTTGCCAGCATATAAAAGTCAATTATTATTAATAGATGCGGGTTCTAATACAAATTGTAAACCAATTAACTTATTACAATTTGCACAAATGTCTAGCATATATTTAAGAAATACATATGGAATTGAAAATCCAGCAATTGGGTTGCTAAATATTGGAACAGAAGAAACAAAAGGAAATGAGTTGACAAAAGAAAGTTATAATTTATTAAAAGAAAAATCAAAAGAGTTAAATATCAATTTTGTGGGGAATATAGAAGGAAGAGATGCTTTTTCTGGAAAAATTGATGCTATTGTTACTGATGGGTTCACAGGAAATGTGTTTTTAAAAACAACAGAGGGACTAGGAAAATTTGTAAAAAGATCATTAACAGAAAGTTTAACGAAAAATATATTAACAAAAATCTTAGCAATACCTGCATTACCAGCTATTAAGAGATTTAGTAAGACAATGGATTATAAATCCTATGGAGGGGCATTATTCTTAGGAGTAAAAAAACCAGTTGTAAAAGCCCATGGAAGTAGTGATGCTTTATTATTTGAATATACGATTATTCAAGCAGAGAAGTTTGTTGAAAATAAAGCTGTTGATAAAATGATAGAAGAATTTCAAAAAACAAATAATAGAGAGAAAATTGAGGAAAAATAAGAGATTTAATTGACCCAATTGTATAAATTATAAAATATTTACAAAATTTACTTGACAAAAATACAAACATATAATATAAATGAAAATATAGTAGCAAAATATCAAATGGATAAATTATTTGCAAACTTGAGAGGAGGTGAACTCGGAGAAATGAGTTCAGAAGAAGTTTTAGAGAAAGTAAAAGGAATCATTGTAGAACAATTAGGAGTTGCTGAAAATGCAGTTACAATGGAAGCATCTTTTATAGATGATTTAGGTGCTGATTCATTAGATATTGTTGAATTAGTAATGGCATTAGAAGAAGAATTTGATATAGAAATTCCAGATAGCGATGCAGAAAAAGTTGTAACAGTTGGAGATGTTGTAGATTACATAAAAGAAAATGTAAAATAGAGAAAAGGTTTCTCTATTTTTTTTATTAGGAAAGACAAAGAAAGAAGTTAGAATTGGTGTAAATTATAAGGCTTTCCAATTTGTTCTTGAATAGGAAAAAGCGATTTTTCCTATTCAAAATTTTTAATTCTAATATATTTTTTAGATATAACAAATTGAGTTAAAAATTTCAGAAAAATTGATATAGAAATATTGCAAATAATCCAAAATATTTTTCTTTTCAATATCAGAAGTGACATAAATGTTACCAGAATATATGGTTGTATCTTCCAATTCTAAAATAAGTGTTCCTATAGAGGTTCCTTTATATATAGGTGAATCTAAAATAGAAGTATATTGTATAGAGACTTTCAGTTTGTGAACTAGATCACTTCTAATAGGAATCTTGTCATAAGGAAGAGCTTCATAGTTTAAATCTAAATAATGTGACTTTCCTTTTAAAATTACGAAATTATTTTCATTTTCTTCTTTCCATATTTCAAAATAATTATGAATTAGTTCTTTAACATCAACATATGTAAAAGAGTTAAAAGAATATTCAATCAATTTTATACTATCTGTTGTCCTAAATTTTTTAGTATCAGCACCTAAGACAACACAAATAATATCCATTTCTCCTCTCTTACAGCAAGTGACTAAGCATCGATTAGCACCATTTGTAAAACCAGTTTTAATGCCATATACACCATTTAAAACACCTAAAAGCTCATTGGTATTAATAAGTGTTTTTGGATATCCATTAAGAGTAATGGTATAATTTTTCGTTCCAACGATTTTAGCAAAAACCTCGTTATTCATGGCATAATTAGAAAGAAGTGCTAATTCATATGCTGTTGTATAATGCTCATCTTCATCTAAGCCATGCGGAGTCACAAAATGTGTATTAGATAGATTTAATTCTTTAGCTTTGTTATTCATTATATCAGCAAAATTACTAATAGAACCAGCAACATATTCCGCTAAAGCAACAGCTGCATCGTTACCAGAACGCATCATTAAACCATATAATAAATCTAAAACTGTTATTTTATCACCAGTTTTTAATCCGAGTCTAGATCCACCAGTATTAGCAGCTTTTTTAGAAATTTCAACTGTATCTGATAAATTGGCATTTTCTATAACAATAAGAGCTGTCATTATCTTTGTTGTGGAAGCCATTTTTTTTCTTTGATTTTCATTCTTACCAATTAATACAGTATTAGATTTTCTATCAATAACAACATAAGCTCTGGAATTAATAGTTGGAAGTTGAGAAATTTGACTATCTGTTTCGATTGTTTCTATATCATTTAAAATTTCAGAGATATCAAAATTATCTTCTAAAGGATAAATATCATCTGCAAAGATATGGTTAGAAAGAAATAATATACAAAAAAATATAAAGATAATTTTATAAAAAGAATGGAAAAATTTCATAAATATACCCTCCATTCATTTTATGAACAAGTAAAAAATATATAACCACAAAATAATAATTCAACAAAATGCTAGGGAAATACAGGAATAATAAGTAAATTAACATAAAAGCTTGAAATTATACCGAAAATGTAATATAATTGTAATGTATGAAAAAAAATTACATAGATGTACAAAAGATGTATATCCCTAGTGATTTTTTTCATGAGTATTTATATCATATAGAAACAAGAAAAAAATGTTATTGACTAAACTAAAAAAAGATGTAAAATATAGATACAGTGTAATATTAAATAAGGAGAGATATCTTATGAATAAAAAAAGTGTTTTTAGAAATCTAATTGGAGCAATATTAATCCTATGTTTAATGATGTTACCTAATATAGTAAATGCAGCAACAATGAGTCCCTCATTATATTTTGGGATAACAGAATTAAGAGAAAGTGGAATGGGATATTCTATAGGAGATCCGGGTGTTAATGGAACAACAGGACCAGCGGCCAAAATATGGAATATTGTCCAATATAGTGGACCAAATACGGATGATCCAACAGAAACCAACGTATATTGTATAAAAGCAGGTGTAGGATTTGTTTCAGGAGAAGGAATAAAAGGAACACAAGAATATAATGTCAAGTTTGATATGTATACAGAAAGACAAGCAATTGCAGCACAAAATAGTGTTCTAAATGGATTGGTAAATGGAGGACATTATAATGAATTATTAGCATTAGCTAATTTAATATATATCCCGGGAGAATCAACAGAAGAAGAAAAAACACAATTAATAGAAAATGCAGGAATTTACCAAGAACAATATCCAAGTGAAGAATATTATTTAACAGATGATGAAATAGAATCAGTACAACAAGCAGCAATGTGGTATTTTACAAACTATGGAGAAGAAAGTGGAAAATATGATAAATATAATAATACATCATGGTTATGGTATACAACAGATGGATCAGAATATGAGAATTTAACAGGATATAATCCAACAGGAGTAGAACCAAACTTAAGTGCTGGAAAAGCAAGACAAGAGCAAGCAGAATTGTTATATAAATATTTAATAGATACAGCAAAAGCAAATGCAAGTCAATATGCAGATAGTAATGCAAAACACAGAAATAAATTAACTTTATATGCATCAACAGAAAATGGAATGGCACAACCACTAATGGATGTAGAAAGAATACCACAAGAATTTGATTTGGCTTTAAGAAAATATATCACAAAAGTAAATGGAGAAAATGTAGTAAATAGTAGAGTACCATCAATTGACGAAACAACCTTAGAAAATGGAACAACTGCTACATATAAACACAGAAAAGATCCAATTATGGTAGAAAAAGGAGATGTTGTTACATATAATATCACAATCTATAATGAAGGTGACTTAGATGGTAGAGCAACAAAAGTAATTGACCAATTACCAACAGGATTGAAATATTCAAAGATTAATACACAAGGATTTACAGGAACATATGATGAAGCAACTAATAGACTAACTATCACAAGAGAAGAAAACAATACAGAAAATTTAACAGCTTATGAAAAAGGAAAATTAGATTCAGAAACAATAGAAATTGAATGTATTGTTGATACAAGTGAAAATGAAAAAATATTAACAAATGTAGCATGGATAGCAGAAGAAGTTGATGAATATGGAAATATCATCACAAATCAAGTAGGAGAAGATAGAGATTCAGAACCTGCAACAGCACCAAATGTAGACAAAGACAATATGGAAAATTACAAAGGAAATACACAAAATAAAGACGATTTAGCAGATTCAGAATATTTCTATGAAGGAGAACAAGATGATGATGACTTTGAAAAATTAATTGTAGAAAAAAATGAATTTGACTTAAAATTAATAAAAAGAATTACTGAAGTCAATGGAGAAAAAGTTCCAGAAAGATTGTTAGGCGTAGATATAACCAATTTAGCAAATGGAAGTCAAACAACAGCAGATTACCAAATGAATAAAGAACCAGTTGTAGTTAAAACAGGAGACTTAGTAACATATACATTTAGAATATATAATGAAGGAAGTATAGATGGATATGCAGAAGAGATTACAGAAGATATTCCAGAAGGGCTAGAATTCTTAGGAGCAGATGTAGATGCTAATATGAACCCAATTACAGATGAAGACGAACTAGCAGCTGTAAAATTTAATACATCAATGGGATGGACATATGTGCAAGGAGATTCTACAAAAATTGCAACAGATTATTTAGGAAAAGGAAAAGGAGAAGAAATTACAACACCGGGAGCAAACTTAATAAAAGCTTTTGATCCAGAAAGTCCTTATTCTGATACAGAAACAAATAGAAATCCGGATTATAGAGAAGTATCTGTCATCTTTAAAGTAGTAGCAGAAGATGCAAGTATTGGAATTGTCAGAAATGAAGCAGCAATTACAGAAGATGCAGATAGTAATGGAGATCCAGTTGATGACAGAGATTCTAGTACAGATGATTGGGTAAAATATGAAGATGATGAAGACTATGATAATGTTGTATTACAACAATTTGATTTAGCATTAAGAAAATTCATAAGTGAAGTAGATGGAACAACATATAATAGAGAACCAAGTGTAGATTTATCAGGACTAGAAAATGGAACAACAGCAATAAATATATAATCACCCAAAAGATCCAGTTTTAGTAAAAAGAAATAGTGTAGTTATTTATACAATAAGAGTATATAATGAAAGCGAAATAGATGGATATGCAGAAGAAATAACAGACTATTTACCAAAAGAATTAGAATATTTGCCAGACCATGAAATTAATATACAATATGAATGGAAAATATCAGAAGATGGAAGGATTGTCACAACAGATTATTTATCAAGTGCAAAAGAGACAGAGGAAAGACAAAATGAAATAAAAGCATATGATGGAGAAAGATTAGATTATAAAGAAGTAAAAATCGCATGTAGAGTAAGAGAAGAAGCAGAATCAAATGTAAATTTGACTAACTTAGCAGAAATCACAGAAGATAGTGATAACGATAGAGACTCTACACCAGATAATGTAGAAGTACCAAATGATGAAGAGTTACCGGGATATAAAGATGAAGAGATAGATAAAGATTATGTACCGGGCCAAGAAGATGACGATGACTTTGAAAAAGTGTATGTAGAAGACTTTGACTTAGCATTAAGAAAATTCATAAGTGAAGTAGATGGAACAACATATAATAGAGAACCAAGTGTAGATTTATCAGGACTAGAAAATGGAACAACAGCAATAGAAAATGGAACAACAGCAATATATAATCATCCAAAAGATCCAGTTCCAGTAAGAAGAAATAGTGTAGTTATTTATACAATAAGAGTATATAACGAAAGTAGAATAGATGGATATGCAGAAGAAATAACAGACTATTTACCAGCAGAATTAGAATATTTGCCAGACCATGAAATTAATATACAATACGAATGGAAAATATCAGAAGATGGAAGAATAGTTACAACAGATTATTTATCAAGTGCAAAAGAGACAGAAGAAAGACAAAATGAACTAAAAGCATATGATGGAGAAAGATTAGACTATAAAGAAGTAAAAATCGCATGTAGAGTAAGAGAAGAAGCAGAATCAAAAGTAAATTTGACTAACTTAGCAGAAATCACAGAAGATAGTGATAAAGATAGAGATTCTACACCAGATAATGTAGAAGTACCAAATGACGAAGAATTACCAGGATATAAAGATGAAGAAATAGATAAAGATTATGTACCGGGGCAAGAAGATGATGATGACTTTGAAAAAGTATATGTACAAGATTTTGACTTAGCATTAAGAAAATTCATAACAAAAGTAGATGAAGAAGAAGTAGATACAAGAATACCAGAAGTAAGTTATGATAGAGAAGAAGACAAAATTACATATAATCATACAAAAGATCCAGTAGAAGTCGTAACAGGAAATGTAGTAGAATATACAATCAGAGTATATAATGAAGGAGATATAGCAGGATATGCCGAAGAGGTAGCAGATGATATACCAGATGGATTAAAATTCTTACCAGAAAATGATACAAATAAAGAATATAGATGGGTAATGTATGATGAAGAAGGAAATGAGACAGAAAATGTAGAAGAAGCAGTAGAAATTAGAACAGATTACTTATCAAAAGAGCAAGAAGAAACAGAGGGAGAAAATCTATTAAAGGCATTTAATCCTGAAGAACCAATAGGAGAAGGAAATCCAGACTATAGAGATATCAAAGTAGCTTTTGAAGTAGTAGAGCCAAATGGATCAGATAAAATTATCGTAAACTCAGCACAAATTACAGAAGATAGTGATGAGAATGGAGATCCAGTAGAAGATAAAGACTCAATCCCAGATGAATGGAATGAAGGAGAAGATGACCAAGATAAAGAATATATCAAATTAACATACTTTGATTTAGCATTAAGAAAATGGGTAACAGAGGCAATTGTAATAGAAGATGGAAAAGAGACAGTAACTCAAACAGGACATACAGCAGAGATGGATCCAGAGCCAGTCGTAAAAGTAGAGTTATACAGAAAAGACATAAATGATGTTGTAGTAAAATTCAGATACAAAATTAGAGTAACAAACGAAGGAGACATAGCAGGATATGCAAAAGAGATAACAGACTATGTACCAGAAGGATTAAGATTTATAGCAGAAGATAATCCGGGATGGACAGATGAAGGAAACAATATTATATCAACAAGACTATTAGAGAACACATTATTACAACCGGGAGAATCAGCAGAAGTAGAAGTAGTGCTAACATGGATAAATGGAGAAGACAACATGGGACAAATGACAAACATAGCAGAGATATCAGAAGACTATAATGATAAAGGAGTACCAGATAGAGATTCTACACCAGATAATCAAGTACCGGGAGAAGATGATATAGATGATGCACCAGTATTGTTATCAATAGAGACAGGACAACAAAGAATCTATTTTGTATTAGGATTAACTGTGTTAGGAACATTGGCAGGAGGATTAGTCTTAATTAAGAAATTTGTTATATAAGGTGAATATGTATAACAAAATTAAAGTTTTCTAGATAATAGAAATAAAAAGGGGTAAATATAGATAAATAGGACATAAAAGATGTCCTATTTTATTGCTTAAATTTCTTTACAATTAGATATTGGTATGGTATAATTTTCCATGAAAAGGACTAAAGAGGTGAAAGATATGAATCAAATCTTAGCAACCAGTAATGCAACTAAAGCAAAAACTAAAAAAAATAGGGGAGCAGGACCAGCTGATATAAAGACAGTAGTTAGAGTATTTGCTATCATAATGTTGATATTTGGTATTTTTATGATAGGAACAGGATCATATGCAATATATAAAGATAATGAAGCTAAAAATGAAGCTACAACAAAACCTGTAATAACAGAAACACTTAATGAAGACGGCACAGCAATCAAATTAAGTGTAACACATGATAAAGCAATAGATAGAATAGAATACAGCTGGAATAATGGTGAAGTTCAAACAATAACAGGAAATGGAAGAAGAAATATAGAAATAGATATAGAAATTCCCGGAGGAACCAATATATTAAATGTAAAAGCAATTGACGTACAAGGACAAGAAATTTCAACAGATAAAGAATATACAGCAGACGATATTATCAATTTATCTGTTTCTGGAAGCAAGTTGAAAATAACAGCAGAAAATGAAACAGAAATAGCTTATATGACTTATAGATGGGATGAAGATGAAGAACAAAGAATTGATATTAATGCAACAACAGTGGATCAGGAAATTGATATACCAATGGGAGAACATAATTTAACAGTTATACTAGTAGATGTAAATAATGAGACAATCACCAAAGAACAGAAAGTAAAAGGTGTAACAAAACCAACGATAGATATAGGAGTTGACGATGCACACGAATATTATTTAATCACAATTTCAGATGAAACTGGATTAGAAAGAGTAGAATTTACAATTAGAGGAGAAGAAAAAACGGTTACAGTTGAAAATGGAGAAACAGAGTTAAAATATAAATTGAAATTGAATGATGGTGATGAAAACAGATTAGAAATCACAGCATACAATGTTGATGGAATTGCTTCTGATACACAAAAAGTTAGTGCAAGTAAATAACTTCAAAATTTCCCTACATATATTATGTAGGGAAATAGATTAAGGGGAAAAAATGGATAATACTTTTTTTCATATATTAACATATTTTGTTATTTATTCATTTTTGGGATGGATTCTTGAAAGTACTGTAAGAACAATTTGTGAAAGAAAAATCATAAATACAGGTTTTTTGATAGGACCATTTTGTCCTATATATGGGTTTGGTGCTATTATTATGATATTATTTTTAGACAGTTATAAAAATAATATCATACTTTTATTTATTATTTCATTTATTGTATTAACATTATGGGAATATATTGTAGGTGTACTTTTAGAAAAGGCATTTCATACAAAATATTGGGACTATTCAGACCAAAAATTTAATTATAAAGGGAGAATTTGTTTATTAAATTCTATTGCATGGGGCGTATTAGGTGTTTTATTTATAAAATATATACATCCTTCTATTATACATATACTAGGAAATTTAAATTTTACATATGTAGCTATTGTAGCTAGTATAATAACTCTCATATTATTAATAGATGCTATCATTAGTGTTGTAAAAATTAAAAATATCAGGTCTACATTAGAAAAAATAGAAGAAATTAATGAACAAATAAAACAAAAACTAGTAGAATTAAAAGATAAAGAAAAAATCTCAGCAAATGATAATGTACAAAAACTTATACATAATCTAAAAATGAGAAGGGATAAAACAATAAAACATTTATATAGAAGAGCATATAGATTAAAAAAGGCTTTCCCAGCTATAGATACAAAGGAATTTACAGAAATTTTGAACAAAAAAATTGAATTTAAACATATAAAAAATAAAAAAGAAAAAAAGGGTGAATGAGATGATTCAAGAAATCTATATTATTGATGATGATGACTCGTCTATTGTTATATTTAGAGAGTTATTTAAAAATGATAAGGACTATAAATTCATTAGTGTAAAATCTGAGCAAATTGATATTGCATTGAAAAATATTCCTTCATTGATTATTATTAATGAAGATGCAATTGATAGAGATGTTGTTGGACTTTGTAAACAAATTAGACGAGATGAGGATAACAAGATAACTCCCGTAATTGTTGTTTCTTCTAATAATGATAAAGAACATAGAATGAAAATTTTAAGAGAATCCATAGAATATTATATAAAGAAACCAGTAGATGAAGAATATTTATATTTTACAGTAAAGAATTTAAATAGATTACTTTCAAATAACAGAAGAGTAAGTCCACTTACAGGATTACCGGGAAATGTTCAAATACACGCAGAATTAAAGAAAAGGATATCAAATGATGAACCATTTTCTGTGTTATATTTAGACCTAGATAATTTCAAAGCATATAACGATGTTTATGGATTTGTAAAAGGAGATCAAATAATAGAATTTACTGCAGAAACAATCTTAAGAGGCGTTCATAATAATTTTACGGAGGAAGCTTTTGTTGGACATATTGGTGGAGATGATTTTGTAGCAATATTGCCATCAACAAATTGTGAAAAAATATGTCAAAATATATTAGCAATGTTTGATGGGCAAGTAAAAAGATTTTTCACAGAAAGAGACATAGAAAAAGGATATATAGAGGTAGAGAATAGAAAAGGAATTATAGAACAATTTCCATTAACTTCACTTTCTATTGGTGTAGTGGTTGCTGATCCGGGAAGATTTCACAATATCCTTGAAATAGGAGAAGTAGGAGCACAAGTAAAGCATGCTGCTAAATCTGTAATGGGTAGTAGTTATGCAGTAGATAGAAGAAAATAGATGTCCAATTGTCGGTCAATGGGACGGAAAATGGGTCAATGGGGACGGAGAAGAATGACACAATTTTTCAAAATTGTGTCATTCTTCTCCGTCCCCATTGACCCATTTTCCGTTTTCATTGACCCATTTTTTTGTTCTAAAAAATCAAAGATGTAATAAACTATGTATGATAATAAATATATTGTAGGAGTTTATTATGAATAGAAATCAAATAAAAAGAACGATTATATTATTAATGACAATTGCCATTAGCTTTTCATATGCAAGTACAAAACAATACAAAAGAAATATTGGAGAAGCTGTTCAAGTAACTTCATTACCAATATCAAATAAAGTAGTCATATTAGATGCTGGCCATGGTACGCCAGATGAACGGAGCAGAAAGTAAAAATGGTACAACAGAAGCACAAATTAATTTAAAAATCGTTTTAAAAATACAACAATTATTAGAACAATCTGGTTGTACAGTAATTCTTACGAGATCAGATGAAAATGCTATATATGATTTAGATTCTAAAACATTAAAACAAAAAAAGATTTCAGATATTCATAATAGAGTTAAAATTGGTAATGAATCTTCAGCGGATATATTTGTTTCCATACATTTAAATAAAATATCACAGCAGCAATATTATGGATGGCAGACATTTTTTAATTTAAATAATGAAAAAAGTAAAACTTTGGCAGAAAAGATACAATCAAATTTGAATGAGGCAATACAAAAAGAAAATAAAAGGATTGCCATGAAATTAAATACAGTATATCTTATGAAACATGTAGAAATACCAATTAGTATTGTAGAATGCGGATTTTTATCCAATCCTCAAGAAGAAATACAACTACAAGAGGATGAGTATCAAAATAGGTTAGCTTGGGGAATTTATAATGGGATTATTAGCTATTTTGAAGAAGTATAAATAAAAGGAAAGTAATAAATAAAAAAAATAGACATATAATTAAATATCATGACACAAGAGGAGGAAATATATGTTTATTGTCTTTAACAAACAAAAAATTTATACATATTGCATATCTATTGTAACCGTTGTTTTATTATTCTGTATAGCAGGTACTATAACAAATGAAAAGGCAGCTATAACAACCTCCTCTACAAATGAAAAATTATTACCAATATATAATGTACAGACTGAAGAAAATAAAGTAGCACTAACAATGAATTGTGCATGGAATGCAGAAGATATAGATACTATATTAAAAATATTAGAAGAAAATAATGCTAAGATAACGTTTTTTATGGTAGGAGATTGGATAGATAAATACCCAGAAGCAGTAAGAAAAATTTGTGATGCAGGTCATGAGATTGGAACACACAGCGACACACATCCACATGTGAATAATTTAAGTTATGAAGAAAATATAAAAGAAATTGAAAAAAGTAATGACAAAATTGAAAAAATTACGGGAACTAGGACAAATTTATATAGAACACCTTATGGAGAATACAATACAACAGTAATAAAGGCAGCACAGGATAAAGGATATTATACCATACAGTGGAGTTTGGATACTTTAGATTATACAGGAATTACTGGAGACGAAATGTGGAATCGAATAAAAGATAAAATAGGTTCAGGAGATATTATATTAATGCATAATGGAACAGAACATACAGCAGATAGCTTAGGAATGCTATTGCAAAATATTAAGAAAAAAGGATTAGAAGTTGTAAAAGTATCAGAATTAATTTATAAAGACAATTATCAAATAGATATAAAAGGGACACAAATAAAAAATTAATATGTATAAAATTGGAAATATAGGGAAGAATAAATATAGATTTTTTAGGAGATATAAGGAAATGCATTTTATTGGTATTTTTTCAAATTATTTAGAATTTGAAATAATAAAAGAAAATATAGAAAACCATATAAAACAAAAAAATTTACAACTTATTCATATAACTTCTGGAAATATAGACAATATGAAAAACATAGTATTTGAAACAATATTATTATGTGATAAGACTAATATAAAAGAAGCACAAAAAGATATATTAAATAAAATATGTAGTAATTGCAAGTATATCATTATGAATGCAGATGTATTTGGTAATACAAAAATAATAAACAAGAAGATGAGTAATTGTATAACATATGGATTAAATCAAAAATCGACAATAACAGTTTCTAGTATTCAAGAAGACAAAGCTATCATATATGTACAAAGAAATCTAAAAAATATAGAAGAAAAAGAAATTGAAATGGGAGAAACAAGTATAGATTTAAAGGATAAAAAACAAATTTCTATCGAAGCAATTCTAGCAATATTTTCAATTTTTCTTATATACAACTAGAAAAATCATTGAAAAATAAGGTTTTTTTACAAAAATATTACAATTTTAACTTTTTATGTAGACAAAACCCTGAAAATGTTGTATAATAAGAAATGTAAGTTAATGCCAATAAAAAAATACAATCGATAAATAAAATTTAAGGAGGAAAATAAATTGGATACAAATTATTTAGAAAACAACTATTTAACATTAGTTGGAAAAGTTACAGGAGAAAAAAAATTTAGTCATGAAATTTATGGAGAAAGATTTTATATTTTTAATTTAGAAATCCCTCGTTTAAGTGGGGTATCAGATCTTATACCAATCACAATTTCAGAAAGACTAATTAGTGAAGATACATTAACTGAAGGACAAAAATTATTAGTAAAAGGACAATTTAGATCATATAATAGTTATGAAAGCGAAAAAAATAGGTTAATCTTAACTGTATTTGCTAAAGATGTTAAAGTCATATCTGAGGAAGAACAAAGTGAAGAAGAAAATGAAATAACTAGAAAAGATGTTATAACAAATGAGGTAGTTTTAGTTGGATATATTTGTAAAAAACCAATCTATAGACAAACACCATTTGGTAGAGAAATAGCAGATATCTTACTTGCCGTGAATAGAGCATATAATAAATCAGACTATATTCCATGTATTGCATGGGGAAGAAATGCAAGATTTTGTCAAAACCTTGAAGTAGGTGCTCAAATAAAATTAGTAGGTAGAGTACAATCAAGAACATACGAAAAGAAACATGAAGATGGAAGCGTTGAAACAAGAGTAGCTTATGAAGTTTCTGTAGGAAGTTTAGAAGTTATTGAAGAAAATGATAACGAAACTACTATTGAAACAGAAAATCAAGAGGCTGTCTAAGATATAAATAGCAATGAAAAAAGAAACTGACCTGACTAGCAAGCAAGGATTGCAGTCAGTGCCCAGAACCTTATTATATTTGATAATAAAAAGTTTGAAAGGTCTAGTCTTTTCAAACTTTTTTTGATATAATCCATTTTGAAAATAAATATTTTTTAGTTTGAATAATAATAAGCAAATTTGTGGAGGATAAAAATGTTTAAACGAGAAGAAAAAAATAAGAAAAGTGAAAATAAAAAGGGAATATTGCAATCTAAATGGATGTTTGGAATTATAGCAATCATATTAATTGCTATATTTTGTGTTGCTATGACACCAGTAACATTGCAAAATGATACATTTTATACCATAAAAATAGGGGAACAAATAACGAAAACAGGAATTGATATGCAAGATCATTTTTCATGGCATGAAGACTTGGAATATACTTATCCACATTGGCTATATGATTTAATAACGTACGAAATTTATTCTAACTTTGGTATGGATGGAATTTATATAACAACTTGTATATTGGCTGCCATTTTAGGAATTTCTTTATATATGGTAAATACTAAAATAACTAAGAATCAAATTATTTCATTTATATTAACAGTTTTAGTGATATATGTATTAAGAGATTATATTGCAGCAAGAGCACAGTTAGTTACTTTTATTTTATTTGTTTGGATTATCTATTCAATAGAGATGTTTCTAAAAAGCAGAAAAATTAGATATGCTGTTGGACTAATTGTAATTTCAACATTAATTGCAAATTTACATGTAGCGGTTTGGCCATTTATATTTGTTTTATTTTTACCATATATAGCAGAATATATATTATCAATATTAGCAGAAATAGTTATTTATAGAAAATTAAAAATAAGTATATTAAAATTAGAAATTAGTATATTAACAAAATTAGGAAAAAATGTTGATAAAAAAGTAGAATTAGAAAAAGAACTACAAGATATAATTGCTAAAAATCAAAAAGTAAGAATAAAAAGAGAAGAAGATTTAAAAAATCCATATAAAATAAAATTAACAAAAAATTCTAATGTAAAATGGCTAATATTAGTAATGGTTATATGTGCATTTACAGGATTATTAACACCACTAGGAGATACACCATATACTTACTTATATAAAACAATGCAAGGAAATACAACCCAAAATATTAATGAACACTTACCAATGACAATTGTAGATGAAACTGAAGCATTATCAGCAATTGTTCTAATCTTAGCAATTTTAACTTTTACAAAAACGAAAATTAAATTAAGTGATTTATTTATGATAGGCGGACTATGTTATTTAATGCTGGCGTCTAAAAGACAAATTACTATGTTTTGTATTATTGGTGTATTAGTAGTAAATAAAATGATATGTGCACTGATTGAATTATATACAAAAAATGGATTAGAAAGAACATTTAAATGGGCTACTACAAAACTAGCCTACATAGTAATGATTGGTATTATGTTAGGTTTAAGTTATCATTTTTATGAACCAAAACAAAATGATAAATATATAGATGCAAGTGATTATCCAGTACAAGCCTGTGATTATATTTTAGAAAATATAGATCTAACGACTGCTAGGTTTTATAATGAATATAATTATGGAAGTTATTTGATATATAGAGGAATTCCTGTTTTCATTGATTCTAGAGCTGATTTATATGCACCAGAATTTAGTGGAAAAAAAGATGATATTTTTATGGATTTTATAAATACATCTAGCATAGGAACATTTTATGAAGATACATTCAAAAAGTATGATATTACACATGTTATCACATATAAAAATTCTAAAGTTAATATGATTATTACAGAAACGAAAGATCCGAATTATAAAAAATTATATGATGATAAATATTTTGTAGTATACGAAAGATTAAATGTATAAAAGATAAAAGAGGTATTTATGAGAAAAGAAGAAAAGAAAAAATTAAAAAAACTCTATTTTATAATAGGTATTATCATATTTTTCATTATATTTGTAGATCAATTAACAAAAGTATTGGTAATACATTATGGAGAGATAACGATAATTTCTAATTCATTGATATTAAAAGCAAATGAATTAAATAATGGAATATATGATGAAACATCAAGGGCTGTCACGATATTAACAAATTTGGTAATTGTATTTATCATATTTGGAATTATAAAAAGTAATAACCAATTTGTAACCAATAAAACAAAAATATTATTAAGTTTTGCTTTAGCAGGTGGAATTAGCAATATTATTGATAGAATTTGTAGAGGTGGCGTGGTAGAATATATTCATATTACAAATTTTCCAGCATTTAATATTGCAGATATTTGTATTGCAATTGGTTGGATATCTTTTGTAGCTATATTTGCAGCTTTTTCTGCAAAAGAATTGACTCATAAAAAACAAATAAAGGAAAAAAATAAATAGAATTCACTGATAATTATAAAATTTATATAGAAAGGATTACTATAAATGAAGTTTTTGGAAGTAGAAAGTGATGGTAAAAGAATTGATGCCTATTTATCAGAAAAGCTAGAAGATATGTCAAGAGTCACTGTACAAAGACTGTTATCAAATGGAAAAATACTAGTAAATCATAAAATAGTAAAGTCTTCATATAAAGTGCAAGAAGGAGATAAAATTCAAATAGAAGAGGAAATACCAGTAGAAATATCATTAAAAGCGCAAAACATTCCATTAGAGGTTATTTACGAAGATAAAGATATCATTGTTGTGAATAAACCAAAAGGAATGGTAGTTCATCCTGCTAATGGAAATCCAGATGGGACTTTGGTAAATGCGATTATGGCAATGTGTAAAGGATCTTTATCAGGTATTGGAGGAGAAATTAGACCGGGAATTGTTCATAGATTGGATAAAGATACTTCAGGAATTATTGTTGTTGCTAAAAATGATAAAGCACACATAAATCTAAGTGAACAAATAAAAGAGCATAGAGTGAAGAAAACATATATTGCCTTGGTAAGAGGAATTGTGAAAGAAAACGAAGCAACTATTAATATGCCAATTGGAAGAAGTGAAAAAGATAGAAAAAAAATGGCAGTTACGAAAAAAGGAAAAGAAGCCATTACGCATTTCAGAGTATTAGAAAGGTATGATAAATATACTTTACTACAGGTAAATATTGAGACGGGAAGAACTCATCAAATAAGAGTTCACTTATCTCAAATTGGATATCCTATTGTGGGAGACGAAGTATATTCTAATGGAAAAAATGAATGGAACATAAAAGGACAATGTTTACATGCCAAAAGTTTAGAATTTACACATCCTATAACAGGGGAGAAAATGTACTTAGAAGCTAGATTACCAGAATATTTTGAAAATATGTTAGAGGATTTGGAAAAAAGAAAAAGAATTTAAGAAGTGTAAAATAATCTATGAAAAGGGAGAAGAGAAATGCGAGAAATGATAGAGAATAAAAAACAAAGCATGTCACAAACTCCAGATAACAATATAGAAGTTGCAAGAGAAAAATATTTATACCCCGTATTAGAAGTATTGGATAAAAAAAATATAAGAGGTGTAAGATTACTAAAAAAGGGAAATCAGGTGATGCTTTTAATAGATAAAAGCAAACTAAATAGTATGAATATAAAAATATTAAATACTATGAATATGATATATCCAAATCATGTAGTTTGTATTCATAATATAAGGAATCCATTTGATTATGAAGAATTATATGAAGACAATAATGCTAAAGAAAATAAGAAGATACGACCATTTCAAGTATTTGGAAAATATTGGACAACAGATATGAATAGTTATTATGAGTACTATAGAGTTTACCCATTTGCTGGTATAGAGTTAGATATTAGAAAATTGTCACAATTCATGCAATTAGGATATTTTTTAGAATTTGTAAATATATTTCAAACACAAAATCCATTAGAACAAGAAGAAATACAAATAAAAAAGGGTGTAGAGGTATATTCTCCAGAAACTTTAAGAAGGTATGATGAATATATAAAACAAGGATGCCCTGATAAGCAACCATTAACTATCTTGGTAGAATATAATGAGGATATTGAAGATGACATATCTGGTGGTCTAGAATTAAAAGGAGATCCATATTTTAATAGAATAGCCATAATAAATTTTAATGGAAAAGAAGGAATTATACATGATTTTACGATGAAACTTTCACAAAATAGAATGGAAGAAAATGTAAAAAGATATATTGCAAGTAAACAGAAACAGCATGAGAATACACATAATATCCCAGAAAATAATACACCTAAAATATCTAGAACACCAGAAGTACCACCACTATCTGGAGTAGCAGAATTGTAATAAAAGCGAAAGGAGAAACATTTTGGAAGAAATACGATTACAAAAATATTTGGCAGAAGCAGGAATTGCTTCAAGAAGAAAAGCAGAAGAACTAATATTACAAGGGAAAGTTCAGGTAAATGGAAAAGTTATAACAGAATTAGGAACAAAAGTACAGATTGAAAAAGATCAAGTAACATATAATGACAAAATTGTGAAGATAGAAAATAAGAAAGTATATATTTTACTAAATAAGCCTATAGGATATGTGACAACTGTAAAAGATCAATTCCATCGTGATTCAGTACTGGATTTGGTAAAAGTAAGAGAGAGATTAGTACCAGTTGGAAGGTTAGATATGTATACATCAGGAGCTCTAATTCTTACAAATGATGGAGATTTCGTATATAAAGTGACACATCCAAAGCATGAAATTAATAAAACATATACAGTTACTTTACATGGAATTGTGAATAAAGAAAAGGTAGAACAGTTAAGAAAAGGTGTAGATATTGGAGGATATATTACTAAATCTGCTAAAGTCAAAATTTTAAAAACTGATGAAGAAAAGCAAATAACCAGATTAGAAATTGTCATACATGAAGGAAAAAATAGACAAGTACGAAAGATGTGTGAAGCAATTGGACATAAAGTTCTAGCATTACATAGAAGTGCTATTGCAGGAATTGGTGTAAAAGATCTAGAACTCGGAAAATGGAGATATTTGTCAAAAGAGGAAGTAAAAAAAATAGTATCTTATTAAAACACAAGAACCCCTTGTGTTTTTTTGCATTTTATGGTTTAATGTAGATGATTTTAATTTATATATTTTATTCAATGTTTTAATCACAAAATTTATTATCAAAAGTTTCCAAAAAGAATTTTAGAAATTGCTTTAAACAAGGAGGTGATAAATGTAGCATATCATTTTACCTATAAAAATTATATTACATGTATCCATAATATAAAACAAAAAGATTATCTAGACCTAAAAGAGGAAAGTGAAAAATATACAATTTTATTAGGAAATAACATAGAAACACAATACAAATGTATAATAGAATACTTATTTAAAGACCAAGAAAGAATTTGTAAATTAATTAATTGCATTTCAAATTGTCAAGAAAAGATAAAAAAAGAAAATTTGAAATGTATAGAATTTGTTAGAAAGAAAAAAGGAATAAAAATTGTATATAAATATAGTAATAAACATATTTTTTATGTAATTATATATCAGCAAGAAATTTCTTCACACTTACCATATTACATATTACAAGACTGCATAAAAATTATTCAGAATTATAAAGAAGAAAATATGAAAGATATTATCATTATTCCTATTGTGATATATGTAAAAGAAAATATATACTGTCATGATGTAGCAAAAAAACATTATTTTGAAATGACAACATATGATGATCATATATTAGAATTGAAATATAACTTAATACATTTATTAAAAATTTTAAATATATCTAGATTAAGAAATACAATTTTAGAAGAACTAATCTGGATAGAGGGAATAAAACAAAGTATTTAAGAAAATAGAGATGTGAAAATAAAGCACATCTCTATTTCTTTTACATAAAATATAGTAAACGACAAAATCAAACACAAAATATTAGAAGGGAATGAAATGAGATGGAGACCATATTAGAGATTAAAAATATTTGTAAAACTTATCAAAGTAAAGAGGGAGAAATATTAGCATTAAAAGATATTCATTTTAAAGTAAAAAAGGGAGAATTTATATCCATCATAGGACCTAGTGGATGTGGAAAATCAACCTTATTATCAATTATTAGTGGATTAGAAAAAAAGACAGAAGGAGAAATCTACATAGAAAATAAAAAGATAGAAGGTATTTCAGAACAAGTAGGATATATGTTACAAAAAGATTGTTTATTAGAATGGAGGAATATCTGGAGCAATAGTATATTGGGATTAGAATTAAAAGGAAGATTAAATGAAGAAAGTAAAAAATATGTAGAGAGTTTATTAAAAAAATATAATCTTTATGATTTTAAAGATAAATATCCGTCTGAATTATCTGGAGGTATGAGACAAAGAGCAGCATTAATTAGAACATTAGCAACAAAACCCAAAATATTATTATTAGATGAAGCTTTTTCAGCATTAGATTATCAGACAAGAATCATGGTAACAAATGATATTTATGGTATTTTAAGAAAAGAAAATATGACTGCAATCATTGTAACACATGATATTTCAGAGGCGATCAGTATGGCGGATAAAGTTGTGGTATTAACCAAGCGTCCGGGAAAAGTAAAAGATATCTGTAAAATTAATTTTGAAATGGAAAACAGAAATCCCATAAATGTAAGAGAAAGCCTTAAGTTTAGCACATATTTTAATACCTTGTGGAAGGAGTTGGGAGTAGATGAATAATTCAATATCTAAAGAGCGAAAAAAATATTTAAAAAATAATCGAAAAAAGAAAATATATGTATTTATTACACAAATTGCTATATTAATAGGATTTTTAGCATTATGGGAAATATTGGCTAACAAAAATATCATAGACAGTTTTATTATGAGTCAGCCAAGTAGAATATGGGGGACATTAACCAATTTGAGTTCAAATGACTTATTAATGCATATTGGTGTTACAGTATATGAAACAGTCGTAGGATTTCTATTAGGAACAGTATTAGGAATTATCATTGCCATTATTTTATGGTGGTCCAAATTTCTTTCTAATGTCTTAGAGCCTTACTTAGTTGTGCTGAATAGTTTGCCCAAAGTAGCTCTACGGACCGGTAATTATTATATGGGTAGGAGCAGGAACACCAGCTATTATTGTTATGGCAGTTGCTATTTCATTAGTAGTAACAATTCTAGAAAATTTAAATGGATTTATAAAAACAGATAAAGATTTAATTAAAATGGCAAAAACATTTAAAGCAAGTAAATTTCAAATATTAACAAAGATTGTTATACCTGCAAACATTTCTACTTTTATTAATTCTTTAAAAGTAAATATTGGACTTTCACTAGTAGGTGTAATTTCAGGTGAGTTCTTAGTATCAAAAGCAGGATTAGGGTATTTGATTGTTTATGGAGGGCAGGTATTTAAATTAGATTTAGTTATGGCAAGTGTTATCGTTCTTGGAATTGTGGCAGGACTGATGTATATATTTGTTTTATTACTAGAAAAAATAATACTAAAATCAAAAAGATTTCAATAATGATTTCAATATATAAAAAGATGTAGTTTGATATGTAGAAAATCAATGTACATCTTTTTACTATGATTTACATAAAATTAAATGGAGAAAAACTTGGATTTTTCCATGATTTATGATAAAATATATGTGAATATTAAGGAGAAAGATATGATGATACCTGTTAAAACGTTAAAAGAATTAGAAGAAGAAATACAAGAAGATATAAGAACTATAAAAAAATTAATCCCGGAAAATGGATATTATGTAAATAGTATACAGAAAAGAAACGAGACAATACATGTGGAAATAGCTAATAGAGCAAAGAAAAAAATAGGTCATTTTAAATCTAGAAAAGGATATGACACTAAGTATAAAAATAAGAAACAATTTGCCAGTCATTATGGAGAATATATAGCATATCTAATTTTAAAACAATTAAGTAAAAAAGTATGTAAAATGGAATTAGGAGAAGTCCAAATAAGAAACAAATACAGCTTAAAAATAATGCATGTAGAGGGAGTATTAAGCTATTATGAAAAGGAAAAAAACAAAGATTTTAGGAAGATAAAGTCGATAGTGGAAAATTATGCAAAAGATTATCCTGAAGAATATAAAAAAATGGTAACGAATGAAAGATTAGATTCTAAAAGAAATTATTCCAATATTGAAATCATATTAAAAAGTTTAGATATTTTATATAGGAAAAATGGACAAGCTGATAAAATTCCACAAATGAGAAAAGATTTTTTTGATATGTGTATGTTTGATTTGATATTTGCAAATAGAGATAGAAATGATGAAAATTTTGGAGTTGAAATAGATCAGTTAACAAATGAAATTGAATTTTATCCTTTATTTGATAATGAACAAATTCTAGGAATGCAAGAAGAGAAAAAGGATGTTATCAGATATATGTCTAGTGAAAAAGAATATAAAAAATTTAAAGAACAATATTTAACATCTCATATAGGGATACCTACAAAAGTTCAAGCAGTAGACCCTTGTTTATTTCTTACATATTTATTGGAGAACTATTATGAAGAAACGATGACTTCCTTTAAGGATATAGAAAGATATACATTCTCACATTTAGAACAAGTATTAGAAGTATGTTCAGGACTATCAGAAGAACATAAAGATTTTGCTAAAAAAATATTTTTGGAAAGACAAGAGGAGATAGCAGATACTATTAAAAGATTTGAGGAAAAGAAAGTAAAAAGATATGACGAATGGGAAGTAGATTTATAATAAAGAAAGGTGAAAATATGGAACATTTGTATTTAAAATGGTTGGATTATAGAACAAATAAAAAATATTTAATAGGTGCTTTGTTTAGAGATAAAGAAAAGGGAAAATATTATTTTAAAATGAGTAGACCACATGTAGAAAAAGCAATTCAAGAGAAAGTAATATCAAGGGCAATGTTACCATTTTACGATTTAGATAAAATATATGAAAGCGACGAATTATTTGCCATTTTTAGCGTAAGATTACCTACAATTGAAAAATTTTCGAAAGAAGAATTGAAAGAATTATTAGAAGATTTAGAAATGGATGTATATGATGAATTCGAATATCTAAAGAAAACAAAAGGTATGTTAGAAACAGATAAATATATAGTAGAAGAGGAGAAATAAGATGTTTACATTTAGAAATATTGATGATTTTGTACCACTTCAGTTTGAAAAAGTAGGAATGCTAAAAGGAAAAAGATGGTATGCACAGACAAAGGAAAAAAAGAAAGGATTATTTAAACCTAAAAGATATGAATTTAAAGATAGAAAAGTTTTTTGTGCGAATCATTATGGAGAAATGGTCGGCGGAATTTTAGGAGAAAGAGCAAAGATTGAGACTTGTAAGTCAGAGTTAGCTCACCATAGCCACTATTATTCTAATATATATAAGGAAAGAGCACATGCAACGACAGAAGAAAAAGATGGCTGTATTATATATAACCAATTATCAGCAGGAGATACATTAGAAGCTGGAAAAATTGTAATAGATAGGTTTAAAGAAAGTAACGAAAACAGATATCAATCATTGGCTAAAAATAGTATTTATAGAGGAAAAATAAATGATGACATAGAATTGATATTACTTTCTGTTAGTTCTAGAGTAGAAAAATTTTATAAAATGGGCGGAAATTATTTAGAAAAGTATATACAATCAAGGATATACCAAACAAAGAAAAAGTTTATAGAGATGGTAGTGTATGATTGTTTATATGGAAATTATGATAGACATGAAGGAAACTGGTCTATGCATCTTCATTCAAATGAAGAAATAGATATTTATCCATTATACGACAATGAAAGAGTATTAGGCCTGTATGAAAATCAAAATTTTATTGAAAAAATGTTAATAGAAAAAGAACCAGAGCAAATAATGGATAAAATATTTTTTTCCAGAATGCGCGTACCGGGAGAGAAAAAAGAATTTTCAACATATAAAGACATGTTAAGGTATTTAATGTATGCTTATCCAGAAGAAACACAAGAAACTTTAAAAAGGCAGTTAGATAGTAATACAGTTCAATCAACAACAAGATGTTTAGAACAATGTGAGGGATTACCAGATCCATATATTGAATTTGGAACAAGAATGTATGAATATAGAAATCGATTTGCAAGAAGATTGTTAGAACATAATATAAATCAAGATCATGTACAATATTTTATTTTTCCACAAGCTGCTGGAGATGAAAGATAATAGATAAATTTCACATATCCTTATCATAAACATAAAATATATGAGAAAGGAGGCGTGAAATGAATAAGAAAAAAACAAGTGTAATCGTTATAGTTGTAATTTTACTTATTTTACTGGTAATAGGAGTTATCATAGTAAACAAGAAAAAGGGAAATGAAGAGAATCATTTAAAAACAATACAGGTAAGTGAAGTAACACGTTCTGTTTTTTATGCACCACAATATGTAGCAATTAATAATGGATATTTTAAAGAACAAGGATTGCAAATTGAATTATCCACAGGGCAAGGAGCAGATGCTGTTATGACTTCGGTATTATCTAATCAGTGTGATATCGGTTTTGCAGGACCAGAAGCTTCTATTTATGTATATAATGAAGGAAAAGAAGACTATACAGAAGTATTTGCACAACTAACGAAAAAAGATGGATCTTTATTAGTATCTAGAACAGAAGATGAGAACTTTAGTTGGGAGAATTTAAAAGGAAAAACAGTTATTCCGGGAAGAAAAGGCGGGGTACCATATATGACATTAGAATATGTATTGAAGAAAAATGGTATCGATCCTGAAAAAGATGTTGTACTAGATGATAGTATCAAATTTGATTTAATGGCAGGTGCCTTTGCAGCAGGAAATGCAGATTATGTAACATTATTTGAACCAACAGCTTCATTAACAGAACAAGAAGGAAAAGGGTATGTTGTAGCATCAGTAGGGGAAGAAGCGGGAGAAATACCTTATACAGCATATTTTGCAAAAAAAAGTTATATAGAAACAAATGAAGATATTATTCAAAGTTTTACAGATGCCATTTACAAAGGGCAAACATGGGTAAAAGAACATACTGCTGAAGAAATTGCAAAAGTTGTACAGGAATTTTTTCCAGATACAAGTATTGAAATGTTGACAGAAGCAATACAAACATATAAGGATATAGATGCATGGAATGAAACACCTGTATTAGAAGAAGAAAGTTTCAATCGATTGCAAGAAGTTATGACATTAGCAGGAGAATTAGAAAATTTGGCACCTTATGATAAAATTGTAAATAACACATATGGCCTAAAAAGCATAGAAAATTAATTTTTACTAATGTGTAAAAAAATATATTGACAAATGAAACTTATAGTGTTATATTTACCAATAAAGGAGAAGTGATGATATGAGCTTAGATTTTTCTAATATTGGTAAAAGAATACAAAAAATAAGAATTCAGAATAAAATAAGTCAAAAATATATGGCTGAACACTTAGATATGTCTATACAATATATTCGTAAATTAGAAAATGGAGAAATCAATATAGAATTAGAAAAATTTTTAAAGATCTGTGATTTTTTAAATATATCCATACAAGATGTTCTAAATGAAAAAAATGAAAATATAATGGGATATATGGATAAAGAATTATATAATTTAATTATGAAATGTAATCTAGAAAAACAAAAATTAATATGTAATATGATAAAATTGTTGATTAAAAATCAAGTGATATAAGCAATTATAAAAATATTTTATAGCAATTCATATACTGAAAGCGTATAAAATTAACAAAATATGGGAAAAAGTCAAAAATTTGACTTTTTTTTAGATTTATAGTATACTATTTCGGTACTACTTTTTTGAAAATATAAAATATTTTAAGGAGAAGGATTACGATGAAGAGTAAAATGAATATAAAAAGCATTTTTGTCATGGCTATTATATCATTAGCGAGCTTGCTTTTTATAAATATCAGTTTAGCAGCAAATACAGGAATTATAAATGTAGACGTTGCTAATTTAAGGAAGACAGCAGACGCTGAAAGTACAATCTTGGAGCAAATTTCTTTGAATCAAGAAGTTGAAATATTGGGAGAAGAAGGTGACTGGTATCAAATTAAATACAATCAAATCACAGGATATGTAAATAAAGAACTAGTTACTGTAAATTCAAATCCTCAAACTACAGAAGAAAATAATCAAGTAAATGAAAATAGTACAAATGAAAACAACGAAGAAAAACAAAATACAACAGAAGAAAATAATGTATCTACAGAAACTACACAAGAAATAACATTAGGTGAGTATAAAATTTCAGAAGATACAAAATTAAAATTGATCCCATCAATTAATGCAACAGACGTGATAGAATTGAAAACAGATGAGACGGTTACTGTTACAGAAATTATAAATGGATGGGCATGTGTAGAAACACAAACAACAAGAGGATGGTTAAGAAAAGATAAATTAAAGAAGGATGAGCCAGTAAAAGAACAACCAGTAGAAGAACAACCAACTCAAGAAGTGCAAATCAAAACTAAATATATTAACTCTACAACAGTAAATGTAAGACAAGAAGCTAATACAACTAGTTCAATAGTAACAACAGTACCAGTAAATACAGAAGTTCAAGTTTATAGTGAAGAAAATGGTTGGAGCAAAGTAAAAGTAAATAATGTAGAAGGATATATTTCATCTTCATTATTATCAGATAATAAGCAAGAAACTTCGAGAGCTCAAAAAAGCACTAGAAAATCAAGTAGTACAAAGAATAAAACAAGTAAAAAAGCAACAAACACAACAGCAAATGTACCAGCATCAGGAAATGGTTCATCAATAGTTGCAACAGCTAGAAAATACTTAGGATATAAATATGTATATGGTGGTAGTTCGCCAAGTACAGGATTTGACTGTTCAGGATTTACATCTTATGTATTTAAACAACATGGAATTTCATTAAATAGAACGGCAGCAGGACAATATAGCAATGGAGTAGCAGTAAGTAGATCAAATTTACAACCGGGTGACTTGGTTATGTTTGGAAAATCTAGAATTAATCATGTTGCTATATATATTGGTGGAGGACAAATTATCCATGCATCAACACCATCTACAGGTGTAAGAATAGACTCTTTAAGTACAGGATATTATAATAATAATTATGTAGGAGCAAGAAGAATTCTGTAATTTATATAGGAGGCGAAAGCATATCAAAAAAAGACCAATCGTTATGATGGTTATAGGATATATAATAGGAATTATATGGGGGCTATACTTTGATTTTAGTATAGTCCTTTTATATACCTTAATAGTATTTCTATTTTGTCTAAGAAAATGTTTTAAGAAAAAAGTGTATAAAAAATTTCATCTATTATCAATATATCGATATTTTCGATATATTAAATTAATTTTTACAAAGCAAGTTATTTTTCTAATTGTAATGGCTTCTATTATTTCAAACACCATTCTTATATTCCAAGAAAATCGTCATAAAAATCTATATCCTGAAGAAAATATAAATGTAGAAGGGATAATTGTTAGTAATCAAGAAGAGAGAGAATATAAAAATCGATACAAACTAAAAGTACTAGCTGTAAATGATTCTGATACATATAAAGCTACTCAAATTTATATAGAAGTGAAAAAAGATATTAAACTTCAATATGGTGATAAAGTAGTGCTACAAGGAGAATTTTTAAAAGGAAGTGAACAAAGAAATACAGGAGGATTTGATTATCAGCTATATTTAAAATCAATAAATATATATGGTACTTTAAAAGTAGAAGATTATCAAAAAATATCTTCAGATAATGTGAATGGAATTGATAAAAGTATTCATGCTATTAAAATAGCAGTTTCAGAAAACATAGAAAAAATATTAGAAGAAAGAGAAGGACAAATTGTAAAGGGATTAATCTTAGGAGATACCACAGACTTAGAAGAGGAGTTAAAAGAAAAATTTCAAATAGCAAATATTTCTCATGTTCTAGCAGTATCTGGCATGCATATTATTTATATCATAATAGGAATAGAAATTGTTTTTAAGAAATGGTTAGGAAAAAGATATGTAAAATATGTTATCATGATGGGGTTGCTATTTTACATGAGTATAACAGGGTTTACTAGTTCTATTGTAAGAGCAGGGATTATGGGAATGATGAATCTAATTGCATTTTTAGTGTATAGAAAAAACGATATTTGGACATCTATTGCCATTTCATTAGGCATTATCTTAATACAAAATCCATATGCCATTACAGGTGTAGGATTACAATTATCATATTTAGGTACTATAGGAATTATCCTATTTCACAAAAATGTAAAACAATATTTTGATAATTTAAAATTTATCAAAAATAATATACGAATAAAAAGAAACAAACGAATTTTCAAAATAATAGAAAATTTGAAGGACATTTTATCTGTTACACTTTCTGCACAACTCATGATTCTTCCTATTATGCTTTATCATTTTAATGTAATAGGAATATATTTCATCATAACCAATATTCTAGTTAGTATCATTATTGGACCAATTATGTTTTTATCTATTATTTTTATCTTTAGTTCATTTATTCATTTGAAACTTTCACAGTTTATTTCTATTTTTTTATCATTTGGAATCAAAGTTTTAATACAAATTTCCGATTTAGCCAATTTACCTTTTTCAAAAATATATATAGGCACACCAAGTATTCTACTTATTATCATCTATTACATAATAATTTTCACAAATAATCAAATATATATGATTTATAGTGCAAAATATTTAAATGGTACAAAAAGAAGAGTAAAAAATCTAATTGCACTTATGAAATATAAATTATACGAAAAAAAGAAAAAAATATGGAAAACATATCAAAAAATTTTAAAAGAAAAAAATATAAAATTATGTATTTTAAAAACATGTAAAATGATTATCTTGATAATCTTTTTAAGTGGAATTGGTCAATTTCAACAAAAGCTAAAAATTCATTTTTTAGATGTAGGACAAGGAGATTCTTGTTTTATCATAACACCAAATCACAAAACTATTTTAATTGATGGAGGAGGAAGCACATCAAGTTCATTTGATGTTGGAAAAGATACCGTAATTCCATATTTATTGGATAAAGGATATACCAAAATAAATTATGTATTTATTTCTCATTTTGATCAAGATCATGTAGGAGGCATATTACCAGTATTGGAGGAATTACATATAGGCCAAATATTTATTAGTCCACAAGTAGAAAAAAGTGAAAATTATGAAACATTTTTAGAATTGGTAAAACAAAAAGATTTAAAAGTACAAGAAGTTAAGGCAGGTGATAAAATTATAATAGAAGATATTACTTTCCAGATATTATGGCCAATAGAAAAACCAATAGAAGAAAATATGCTAAATAATAATGCGATGGTTATGAAATTACAATATAAAAGTTTTAGTATGCTATTTACTGGTGATATAGAAGAAATTGCAGAGAAGAAAATTTTAAATTTATACAAAGACAATGCAGACAAATTAAATACAACTGTATTAAAAGTAGCTCATCATGGCTCTAAAAGTTCTTCAACAGAAGAATTTTTAAAGGTAGTAAATAGTAAGGTAGCTATTATTGGTGTAGGAGAAAATAATATGTTTGGACATCCAAACAATGAAGTTTTAGAAAGATTGCAATCATTTCGGCATGCAAATTTTTAGAACAGATCAAAATGGAGAGATTAGTATTGATGTCAATTGTAGAGGAAAGGCAAAAATAAGAAATTTTATAGATAGCAACTGAATTAAGACACATTTTGACTTTATGTAAATTATATGATATAATCGAAAACAATCGCAATTAGAAAATGATGTTTGACAAACTAAGAACAGGAGGAAATTATATGCTGAACAAAGAAAAACGAGTTCTGATTGTCAATGCTAAGATGGAGGATATAAGAAATTTATTTCGTTTTGAAGCCATCGAAGTGATAACAAGAGAGGAAGAAATCGAACCGACTTGGCTAAAGAATAAAACACCTCTAATGGTATCAAGTTGTGTAAATGAAGAGAGGATTCGGAAGTATCCAATTTTAACTGTTGACATTAATGTAGATAACTTCAATCCAGACTTATTCATTGAATTTTGCCATAAAAATCAAATTGAGTCTGGAGAATATTTAACAAGAGAAAAGTTTAAAACATCTAAAGAAAGTTGTTTCCTTTGTAAGATTGCCAATTATAGAGGAATGAGAACACTAGCTGACTACAATCAAAATGTAGAAGAAATAAATGATATGATAATATACGAATCTGAAAACTTTTACATTAAGATTGAATATGGATGTTTAAAAAGAGGTATGGTTATGATATGCCCTAAATTTCATGTATTATCTGTGGCTAACATTCCAGATAAGCATATGGAGGAATATATGCAGGTGATGAGAGATATTGAATACCTGCTCAAAGGTATTTATGGAGAAGCACCTGTAATATTTTTTGAACACGGTTCTGCTAGTAATGGAATAGCAACACACAAAAGTTCTGTTGTTCATGCACATACACATGTTGCATGGGGTGTTCCATTTGAGAAAAAGTATCTGGATATGGTATGTTTAAAACCTGCAAGAGATATTAGAGACTTTAAAGATAGGAAATATATGTCTTATCAGGAAGGAACAGATGGACAACTTTTAGTAGTAGCAGACTCACAGGTGTATATCCAAAGACAGTATCCTCGTCAAGTAATCGGAGATATGCTGGGAATTGAGCCAGAACGAACAAACTGGCGTGATGAACCTTTTATGGAGAATATGGTAGAAACATTTGAAGATTTTTATCAATTCTTTATAAAAAACAAAACTCGGTTGCCGAAAAGGATTCTTCAAGCTACACAAGGTTTTATTGAAGGATATGAGAAACGAAGAAATATGCATCCTCGTATCGAAGTCAAACAGACGAAGACCCAGTTATAGGGTCTTCGTCTGTTTAATAAAGATAATGTGAATTATACAAAAGTATTGAATTTTAACATATATTTCAATATAATAAAAAAGAAATATGAAAAAGGAAGGAAATGATTATGGAATATAAAAATATTGTACTACCTAATTATGAGCATAGTATACTAAATACAATTACTTCTATTTTAAAATATTATCATGTAGAGACAAATCATAAATCATCTGAAAAAATAGATCAATTATTGTATAAAAGAGAATATAAAAATGTTATATTATTGATACTAGATGGGTTAGGAGAACATATTTTAAATAAAATTTCTTCAGAAGGATATTTAAATCAGAATAAAATAGATTGTGTTACGTCTGTTTATCCATCAACAACAACAGCAGCACTTACTACATATTATTCTGGACGTCCGCCATATGAAACAGGTTGGATAGCGTGGTCTCAGTATTTTAAAGAATATGGAAGAGCAATTGATATGTTTTCACATAATGAATCTTATATGAGAGAGCCATTAAAGAAACCATTAATGGATGTGTTTAAAACAATAGTAAATTATGAAACAGTTTTTGATAAAATTGAAAAAGCATCTAGTGATGTTAAAGCATATGAAATAGAACCAGAATATGCGGAAAGAAGAGCAAAACGTGCTATAAAAGCAAATAATATAGATGAGTTAATCATGAACATAAATGATTTATGTTTAATGCCTAGTAAAAAGTTTATTTTTGCATATTCAGATAACCCTGATGGATTATTGCATGATTTTGGAACAACCTCAGAAGAGGTTGAAACATTTGTTAAAGAAACCGAAAAAAAGATAGAAAAAATGGTAAAAGATTTTGATGAAGATACGATTTTAATTATATCTGCTGATCATGGACACAAAGATATAGAAAAAGCATATAAGTTACTAGATTATCCAGAAATTCAAGAATGTCTCATTATGCCTGCTTCATTGGAATCTAGAATCTTAGCATTTTGGGTTAAGGAGGATATGAAAGAAATATTTGTTCAAAGATTTAATAAAGCATTTGGAAAAGAATTTTGGTTAATGACAAAAGAAACTTTTTTAGATAAATATCATTTTTTAGGATATGGAAATAAACATAAAAAAATAGATGATTTTATAGGAAATTACATAGCTCTATCAGTTGGAGGAAGTAGTATACAACTTGGAACATTTTTAACAGAAGGAAAGCCAATAAAAAAATCAACACATTGTGGTTTAACCAAAGAAGAAATGGAAGTACCAGTAATAGTTATCACAAAATAAAAAAATATAAATTAATAAAACTATGACATTGTTCATAGTTTTATTAATTTGGTTGTAACTAAACAGAAAAGAATAGAATTATGAATAAATAAGTAAAAAAGGTAAATACTACTAAAAAAGTATAATGGAGGTAAAAAATGAGAAAAAGTATAATAATTTTAGCCATTTTAGTATTATTTATCTTAGGAACAATAATTGGTGTTATTGCAATAAAAAATTTTTCAGGGGAAGAAGAAAAAGAGAAAGTAGCTGAACAAAATCAAGAAGAAATTTATGATGAATGTACAGATGAATATGAAGAAATGGTACAAAGTAATACATTGGTCCAAGAGACAAGTTCAGAAGGTGAAAAAATATCACCTAATTGTTCTATCGTATTTAAAAGACATTACAATGATTGTGGACATACTATTGAACAATATGCAAGTATTCCAACTGAGTTAGTAAATAAAACACAAGAAGATTTACAACAACAATATGAAGGATGGACAATTGAACAATTTTCACGAAATCAAATTGTTTTATACAGAGATTTTGATAGTGAATGTGGAGAGCATTATATTCTAAAAGAAAAAGATGGAAAGGTAGCAGTATATTTAAAAACAGGAGATACAGAAGAATTGATAGAGGAAACAGATATAGCAACAGAATTTCTAACAGAAACAGATAGAATTGAATTACAAAATGGGATTCAAGCAAATGGGAGAGCGGAATTAAATCAGCTAATAGAAGATTATGAATAAAATTGTCCAGTTGGGGACGTTTCTTTTTGAGACATTTTTATGTAAAGTTGCAGACATAAAAATACTATATAATAAAAATTTATTACATTCCTCGGCTAACATTACATCATAAAGAAAAATTAAATGTATCTAATAGGCACCTCTCAAAACAAAGTTTGAGATTCTCCTATTAGATACATTAATTTTTTCTAATATGATTTCATTCACATTCGTCATTTCATAAATTTTTATTATATAGTATTTTTTATTACTAAATTATATTTTAAATGTCCCAAATAGAAACGTCCCCAACTGGACATTATTTTTTTCTTTTCTCTTTTTTATCAATTGTAACTTCTTTATTTAAATCTTGCTTATCAATAAATCCTTTTCTATATACATCTTTAATATACATAATTAAAGAAAAGATAGTAGCAAATAAGGCTAAATAAAATAACCATAAATCCAGATTTGACCATATAGATGGTAAATCAAATTGATTAATTAATAATGAAAATACAATTGCAAGATAGAAAAGAACGGTAGCCAATTTTCCATACCATTTACTATATACAACAACATCTTTACCATAAAGAAAAGAAGCACCTGCAATCATGATTAATTCTTTTAATAATACAATTGCTAATATCCAAATTGGAATAATATGGATTAGCGTTAAGGATGCAATAGTTGCTATTTGCGTTAATTTATCTGCCAAAGGATCCATTAATTTTCCAAAGTTGGATATTAAATTAAACTTTCTTGCAATACATCCGTCAGCAATATCAGTTATTCCAGATACTGTGAAAAATATAAAGGCAAGTATGTAATTTCCATTAAAAATACTTACAACAATAAAAGGTATTAATAAAAATCGAATAATGGTTAGTGCGTTTGGTACATGTTTTAACATAAAAATCTCCTATTTAACTTCAAATTTTAAATTTCCATCTATGAAATCAATATTAACAGTTTGTCCATCTAGTAATTGTTGTCTTAAAATCATTTCAGATAATTCATCTTCAATATATCTTTGAATAGCTCTTCTTAATGGTCTAGCTCCAAATTTAATGTCTGTTCCTTTCTCCAAGATATAGTTTTTTGCAGTTTTGCTAATATTCATTTTTATATCTTTGTCTGACAAAGCTTTAACTGTATCGTCTAACATTAAATCAACGATTTGTAATAATTGTTCATTGGTCAATGGGTCAAAGGTAACAATCTCATCAACTCTGTTTAAGAACTCAGGTCTAAACACATCTTTTAGACTATCCATAATTTTATTTTTATTCATTATAGAATTTCCAAATCCAATAGAATTATTGTTTAAGTTAGAACCAGCATTTGATGTCATAATAATAATGGTATTTGAAAAACTAACAGAATTACCCTGACTATCTGTAAGAATTCCATCATCTAATACTTGTAACAAAATATTAAATACATCTGGATGTGCTTTTTCAATTTCATCAAGTAAAATAATAGAATATGGTTTTCTTTTTACTTTATCTGTTAACTGTCCAGCATCGTCGTAACCAACATATCCCGGAGGAGCACCAATTAATTTAGAAGTAGAGTGACTTTCCATATATTCTGACATGTCAATTCTAATAATAGAATCTTCAGATCCGAACATTTCATATGCTAAACTTTTAGCAAGTTCTGTTTTACCAACACCAGTAGGACCAACAAAGATAAATGAAGGTGGTCTTTTGGTTGATTTTAATCCTGCTCTATTTCTACGAATAGCTCTAGATACGGCGCTAACAGCTTCATCTTGACCAATAATTCTCTTATGAAGATTGGTTTCTAAGTTTAATAATTTTTGTGTTTCTGCTTCTGTAATTTTTTGAACAGGTATTTTTGTCCAACTTTCAATAACATTAGCAATATCTTGAATTGTTAATTGTCTAGGTTTCATTGTTTCATTTAGTTTATCAATTTGTTCAATTAATTGACATTCACGTGTTTTTAAATCAGCTGCTTTTTGATAGTCTTCTGTTGAATCAGCAGCAATTACTTCTTCTTTTTCTGCTTGTACTTGTTCTAATTCTTGTTTTAGTTTTTCTAAAGTAAATAATTCTTTATTTTCTAGATTAATTCTTGAACAAGCTTCATCTAAAATATCAATTGCTTTGTCTGGTAAAAATCTATCATGAATATATTTTTCAGACATGATAACAGCTTGTTTAATAACATCTAAAGAAATTTTTACTTTATGATATTCTTCATAATATTTTTTAATACCCTCTAAAATACCAATTGAATCATCAATATTTGGTTCTTCCACTAAAACTTGTTGAAATCTTCTTTCTAAAGCAGAATCTTTTTCAATATATTTTCTATATTCTTTTAAAGTGGTTGTACCAATCAATTGTATTTCCCCATTTGAAAGAGCTGGTTTTAAAATATTAGCAGCATTCATAGAATGTTCACCATCACCGGCACCAATAATATTATGAATTTCATCAATAACTAGAATAATATTTCCATATTCTTTACATTCGTCAATAATGCCCTTCATTCTAGATTCAAATTGTCCTCTAAATTGTGTTCCTGCAATGACAGCTGTCATATCCAAAAGATAGACTTCTTTATTTAATAATTTAGCAGGTACATTTTGATTAGCAATTTTGATAGCTAATCCTTGAGCAATAGCTGTTTTACCAACACCGGGTTCTCCAATTAGACAAGGATTATTTTTAGAACGTCTATTTAAAATTTGAATAATTCTTCTAATTTCATTATCTCTTCCAATAACAATATCTAATTCGTTATTTTTGGCTTTTGCAGTTAGATTGGTACCATAAGTATCTAAGAATTTTTTCTTTTTATTTTGTTTCGTATTTTTCTTTTTTTCTACTTTTACTTTTTTTCTACCATTATTTAATTCTTGCTCATTACTATTGTTGTTATTTGAATTTCCAAACATATTAGAAAATAATGAACTTAATGGAATGGCTGCTCCTGTCACTTTGCCAGAACTATCTCCATTATCATCATCATTATTATTTTCAAATGTAATGGCACCATCAATATTTTCAATGTCTTCTAAATTAATATTTTCAGCTAAATCTTTAAAAATTGTTTCAAATTGTTTTGTCATATCATTAAGGTTTACATTGTCTTTAGATAAAATTTCATTTTGTCTATATAAAACTTCATTAGGATTGATACCTTTTGCTTTTGCACAATTATAACAATATCCTTCTAATGATTCTTTACCATTTTCAATTTTTTTATAAAAAAGTATAGCTGGGTTTTTATTACATTCTGAACATAACATACTTTAAACTCCTCATTTCTATATAAATATACAACATATATCATACTGCAAAATGCACAAATAGTCAATATTTTTATAGATTTTTATATATTAGAAAACTCTATAAAACTTTTTGGTTTTACAACGTAAAGTGAGAATAAATATGAATATTTAATTTTTTAAATAAAAATCGACTTTTATATTATCTTGACCTTATGGGGATTTTCCATATATAATAAGGTTGAGTTATATATTTATCTAGAAAAGTTTATAAATTAAAAATAGAGTATAAATTAAAAAAGTAGAGAACTCCTTATAGGAGTCCTCTGCTTAACAGAAAGAGTTTTAACACCCTTAATGGGGTGAAGCGTATTGACATCTTAAAAATGATATCGTCATCTTTATCGACTTCTTTAAATCTTAATTTGTAGCCCCATTTTCTGACTTCCCGTCTAACTTCAGGAAGTAGAACTTTTTTAGGGCACCTACCCAGCATTTTTGTGTCCATTATTTTAGATACATCTTCCTTACGAAGACAGACATAGGTACAACTGTATCCATTTTTAACCTCTTCTTCGTTGAGTCGATTACAGGCAGATTCAAATAAAGCTAACTGTTGCCGTCTTGCACTGTCTCTTTCATTTTTTCTTGCTTCAAAAAATTTATTGAAGCTTTCCTTATCTTTCTTCATTTTTTTCCTTTCTGCTGGGATATACCTCCCAACTAACCTACAGAACCATTAGTTACTATATATATTATATTTTATAAAAAAAATCAAATTATGTAAACAAATGACAAACAACTAGTTACTTGAAATATTTATATGGAGATGCTATAATAACATTAGATTATAATATAAGAGGTATTTATATGAATGTAAATTTACCAAAGAAACCTAAAATCAATGTTAAAGCAGCTGTGCTATATACTGTTTCTATAATAGTTTGTATAATAGCAGTTATTATTGCAGGATTATCTATTTATTATGGAAGTGATGAATTAGATAGGTTAATAACTATCGGAGGTTCTAATTTGACACAAGAGGATGTTGATTATCAAGCATTAATATCTAATTTTGATGAAATATTTCAAAATCAATTAGAAGAATATACAATAGATTTAGATATAAAAAAAATAGACGATGGAAAGGATTTAATCTACACTTATTATACAAAGGCAGAAAATGAAGAAAATAGTTATGATTTAGAATTAAATATTCCATATATCAATATAGATAATGAAACTATTCAAAAATATAATGAAGAAATTAAACAAACTTATATACAGAAAGCAGAAAACACATTACAAACAGAAAACAAAAATATAATTTATAGTCTTGAATATCAAGCAACAATAGAAAATGACATTTTATCTTTAGTAATTAGAGCAAATCTAAAAGAAGGTTCAAATGCTCAGAGATTAATTATACAAACATTTAATTATGACTTAAAAAATAATAAAGAGGTAACTTTAGAAGAAATAATAAACCAAAAACAGTTAAATAAAGATGAAATACAAAATAAGATAAAAGACGAAATAACATCAGAACAGCAAAGAGTAGAAGATTTAAAAAGTTTGGGATACAATATTTTCGAAAGACATCCAGAAGATGAAATGTATAAAATAGAGAATTCACAAGAATTTTTTATTAAAGATGGAAAAATATATATTATATATGCTTATGGAAATGAAAATTTAACGAGAGAAATGGATTTAGTGATTGTATAGTTTTTTGTCCAATTGGGGACGTTTCTGTTTGGGACATTTTTATGTAAAGTTTCATTTATAAAAATACTATATAATAAAAATTTATTACATTCCTCGGCTAACATTACATCATAAAGAAAAATTAAATGTATCTAATAGGCACCTCTCAAAATCAAGTTTTGAGATTCTCCTATTAGATACATTAATTTTTTCTAATATGATTTCATTCACATTCGTCATTTCATAAATTTTTATTATATAGTATTTTCTATGCTAAATTATATTTTTAATGTCCAAAACAGAAACGTCCCCAATTGGACAATATGAATAAAAAAGAGAGAAGCTGCAAAAGCTTCTCTTTTTGAAAATAAAAGGGGATGTTTTTTTATTTAAATCAGTAGTGTTTTACTGATTATGTTTGTATTATAATCTGCAAATTTGTCCATTTTGTGAACTGAAAGTGAAAAGGAAGTTAATTATTAAATAATCAAAGAATGAAAAAATAAAGCTTAAAAGATTTGTAAATCTTTTAAGCTTTAAAATAGGTAAAACTAAACTAAGGTTGTTCACCCAATTTAATTGTTAATTCTTTTTCTTCACCATCTCTATTGACTTTAATTTTCATTTCATCACCAATGTTATGAGAATTTTTAATTTCATTTAATTCATCCATAGTTTTTATAGATTTACCATCTGCTTCAATAATAACGTCTCCAATTTTCATTCCAGCTTTTTCAGCAGCTGAGAAAGTTTCAACATCTCTAATATAAATTCCTTCTACTAATTTATTAGCTTTTGCTGTTTCAGCATCTAAATCCATGCCTGTAATTCCAATATATGGTCTTTTTACTTTACTATATTGAATTAATTGTGAAGTAATATCTGTTGTAGAATTGATTGGAATAGCAAATCCCATACCTTCAACATCTTCACCTGTTAATTTTAAAGTATTTACACCAATAACTTTACCTTCACTGTTTACTAAAGCGCCACCACTATTTCCAGCATTAATAGCAGCATCTGTTTGAATTAAAGTATATGTTTTTCCATCTGAATCTGTAACTTCTCTATTTACTGCACTAACAACACCACAAGTAATAGAACTTTGTAATCCCAATGGACTACCGACAGCCATTGCAAATTCACCTACTTTTATAGAGTCAGAATCTGCAAATTCTGCTTTTGTTAAACCTGTTTTTTCAATTTTTATAACAGCTAAATCTGTTTCTTCATCTGTACCAACAATTTTAGCTTCATATTCAGTATCGTCATCAAATAGTTTTACTGTAATTTTTGTTGCTTCAGATACCTGATAATAAGCTTCTGATTCACTTGAAGAAACAACATGATTATTGGTTAGAATATAACCATCATCACTGATAATAATACCAGAACCTGTTGCGGTAGCTTTTGAAGTTTGACCACCACCAAACATTGAAAACATAGATGTTACATTATACTCAATTTGAATACCAACGATAGATGGAAGTATTTTATTTGCTGCATATACAGATGTATCAGAATAATTAGATAAAGAAATTTGATCAACTGTTCCAGCAAATTGTGAGCCAGAAGACTGAGAATTGCTACTAGAATTTGAACCAATGATTTGTTCTCTAATTGAAGGAACCCCAAAACAAGTACCAATTACAACAGCACAACCAACAACACCACTAAAAAATGGCAATACAATATTTTTTCCAAAATGAGAATTCTTTTTTGGTTTATTATCAATTTCATAAACAGCTTTATATGTACCCGGATTTGAAACTGTTTTGAATTTTGAATCATTTACAGTGTTAGAACTATTTTCTTCATTATTATTTTCCATAATATTACCTCCTACATATTATATATATTAACCGAATTTAAAGTTATAATACAATACGTTTGTGAATTTTTTGTGAAAAAAATAGGTTTTTTGGGTAATAAAAAATCAAGACTTTGCATAAAATGTGTTCACAAAATAAACAAATATATTGATTGGTTTGTAATAAAAAAATTTCATACAAATTTTATTGAAAAAATGTATATAAAAAGATATAATATAGAAAAATATGAAATAATAAATTGAATATTTGGTTATAGTAGGAGATTGATAAGATGAAAAATAATGAAAAAGGAATCACATTGGTTGTATTAACAATAACAATCATTGTTTTAATAATTTTAGCAGGGATAACAGTATATAATGGAAAAGACTCTATTAGAAGAGCGAATTTAGAGGGGTTAAAAACAAATATGTTGCTAATCGAAACAAAAGCAAGAGAATTTGTTGAAAATGCTAGTTTTGATTTGGGAATAGATCCAGCCAAAGCAACAGATGATATGAAAGCAAAAGCTCAAAGTGAACTAAGTGGAGAGGATAAAGGAACATTGGTTACTGCAAGTGACAGTCTTGCTAGTGAATTAGGGAATATTGGAATTTCTCAGGAAGATATTAATAATGGAAATGTATATAAGTTGACAACAGAAAATTTAAAGAAAATGGGAATTAACGATGTAGAATCAAATGATGAAGAAGGATGGTATGTGATTGTATATAACATAAATGATACAACAGCAGAAATTTATAATACAATGGGATTTCAAGGAAAATATTCTTTAACAGATATTGAACAGATAGAATTATAAGGTAAGCCTGTATAACGAAGAAAAACAAGGAAAGAAGTGTGGACACAATAAAAGAAAAAGAATTAGAAAGATTAACAAAATTAAAAGAAATAGAAAAAGATTTATATCATAAAGGATTTAAAAATATATGTGGAATTGACGAAGCAGGAAGAGGACCACTAGCTGGACCTGTTGTTATTGCAGGTGTGATTATGCCAGAAGATTCTATGATAGAAGGAGTTAATGATTCTAAGAAAGTATCAGAGAAAAAAAGAGAAAAGTTATATGATATTATTTTAGAAGAAGCAATCAGTTATTCAGTTGCTATTATTGGACAAGATGTGATAGACGAAATCAATATTTTAAATGCAACCAAACAAGGTGTTACAAAAGTAGTCGAAGGATTAGATGTAAAACCAGATTTAATTTTAGTAGATGCTTTAACACATATAGACACAAAGGGAATTCCTTATGATTCGATTATAAAAGGAGATGCAAAATGCTATAATATAGCTGCTGCATCGATTATTGCAAAAGTAACAAGGGATAGAATTATGAGGCAATGGGATGAAATTTATCCTCAATATGGTTTCATTAATCATAAAGGATATGGGACAGCCAAACATATAGAAGCTTTAAAAGAATATGGACCATGTCCAATACATAGAAAGTCATTTATTAAGAATTTTATCTAATCATTTATAAAAGTATAGAAAGAGAGAATTTATGAATATTTTAGAAATTATAGAGAAAAAGAGAGACAAAGAAGAATTATCAAAAGAAGAAATCGAATTTTTTGTTAAAGGATATACAAATAATACAATAGCAGATTATCAAGCAGCAGCTTTGTTAATGGCGATTTATTTAAATGGTATGACCAAAAAAGAAACAACAGACTTAACAATAGCAATGGCGAATTCAGGTGAAAGATTGGATTTATCTAATTTAAATGAAATTATTGTTGATAAACACTCAACTGGAGGAGTAGGGGATAAGGTATCTCTAATTTTATTACCACTTGTAGCATCTTTAGGAATCCCAGTTGCTAAAATGTCAGGGAGAGGACTAGGATTTACGGGAGGAACTGTTGACAAACTAGAATCAATTCCGGGGTATAAAACAGAAGTAGATATCCTACAGTTTATAAAAAATGTGGAAAAGATAGGAATTAGTATGATCTCTCAGACGTTAAATTTAGCACCTGCTGATAAAAAAATATATAGTTTAAGAGATAGTATTTCTTGCGTAGAAAATATATCATTGATTGCATCTAGTATTATGAGTAAAAAAATAGCAAGTGGAGCACAGAAAATTGTTTTAGATGTTACTTGTGGTTCAGGGGCATTTATGAAATCAAAAGAAAAGGCAGAACAATTAGCAAATGAAATGATTGAAATTGGAAAGCTAGCAAATAAGGAAACTGTATGTATCCTTACAAATATGGATGAGCCACTAGGATATGCAGTAGGAAATTCACTAGAGGTAATTGAAGCAATACATTTTCTACAAGGGGATATGCCAGAGGATGTAAAAGAAGTAGTATTGGAATTAGGAGCTTATATGATAAAACTTGCTGGTAAAGGAAATGATATTGAAGAAAATAAAGCCAAGATGTTAGAAAATATAAAAAATAGAAAAGGATATGAAAAGCTTATACAAATGGTAGAAAATCAAGGAGGAGATAGTTCTTATATCAAAGATACAAATCAATTTCCAAAAGCGGAGTATATAGGAAATGTATATAGTAATACATCAGGCTGTATTCAAAGTATGGATGCAAAAGAAATAGGAAAGATTGTTTGTGAACTAGGTGCGGGAAGAGTTAGAAAAGAGGACAAAATTGATAATGCGGTAGGAATTGTATTAAAGAAGAAAGTTTCAGATAAAGTTGAAGATGAAGAAATATTAGCAACAATATATGCAAATTCGAAGGAAAAAATGGAGAAAGCAAAAGAAAGATTATTAAAGGTTATAAAAATAAAAGAAGAAAAAGTTGAAAAACCTAAAATGATATTAGAAGTTATGGAATAATAGTAATTATTTTGATAGAACTGTAAGATAAAAATACTTAAAATTAGACCGATAAACGATTGATATATTATGTAAAATATGCTATAATAGAAGTCGTAGGTGCAAACAATGTTTCAGCGTAGAAGGGAGGTGGACAATAATGTCCACTAACGAAACAACTACTCGGAAAGAGTGGCTAGAGGGACAAGGATATAGTCCTGAAGAGATTCGATTAATCATCGAATATGATGGTTATTTCGAAGATTAATTAAAAAGTGGAATGAAATTTTGAAAGATAGTCAAGATTTCATTCCCCCACTTCGGTGGGGATTTGCAGGATTGAAAAAAATAATTTTTATGATATATTATAGATAACTTTAATGAAAGGATGAGGAAAATGAAAAAAGAAAAAAAACAACAAGAAAAAGTAAAGAAAACAAAAAATTATGATAAAGGACAAATATTTGTAAAAGTAATGGCAGGAATTTTAGCAATATTAATGATTGTTGCAACAGCATCATCACTTATATATGCACTAATGATATAATAAAAGAGGTAAAAATATGATAATAGATTTTGGAATGAATTGGGAAAACTTTTATACAGATAATATTGTAGGATATATAAAATCATTACAACAAAATCCATTTGAATTAATAACATTAATGATTGATCTAGCAATTGTAATCTTTTTAATCTATTCCTTTTTAAAAATTGTAAAAGGCTCTAGAGCATGGCAACTAATAAAAGGGATTGCATTATTAATTGTTATAACATGGCTTAGTGGATTATTTAACTTGCAAATATTAAATTGGATTTTAACTGGAATTATGAATTTAGGAGTCATTGCTATTATTGTTATATTCCAACCGGAATTAAGGAGAGGATTAGAACAATTAGGTACGAATAAATTCACAAAATTTTTTGGAATTGATAAAGATTTGGCAACTAAGACAAAAGAAGATATTTATAAAATTGTAATAGCATCGGGAGAATTGTCTAAAAGTAAAACAGGTGCATTAATTGTTATTGAAAGAGATATTAAAATACAAGATATTATATCTGGTGGAATTCCTATGAACGCAGATGTATCTCCACAGCTATTGGTAAATATTTTTGAACCGAAAACACCGTTACATGATGGTGCTGTTGTTATTTCTGGAAATAAAATAGCTGCGGCAGCATGTGTACTTCCATTAGCAGATGATAATGATATTGCAAAAGAATTAGGAACAAGACATAGAGCAGCAATAGGAATATCTAAAGAATCTGATAGTATCGTTGTTGTCGTTTCTGAAGAAACAGGAAAAATATCAATTGCAAAAGATGGTACATTAATTGCAGATGTAAATGAAGAAGCTTTGAAAAAAATATTAATTAGTAATGTGGTAACAAAAAGATTTGCCATAGAAAAAAGAGAAAGAAGAAATAAAATAAGAGAAATAAGAGATAGACTACATAAAGAGAAACAAGAAACAAAAGAAAATGAAGAAAAGAAAGAATAAAAGTCGCAATATGCGACTTTTATTGGTGGTATAGGATTTTGTTTTTCAATACCACTAGAAAATTGTAATTACACTACTATTATTAAAAATACATGTAGTATGAGAAAGAGGAATTTTAACATGAGAAATATTAAATTGATTATTGAATATGATGGAAAAGAATTTAATGGATGGCAAAAACAACCCAACAAATTAAATATTCAAGGAGAAATTGAAAAAGCAATAGAAAGAGTGACTGGTGAAACAGTTGATTTAACTGCATCAGGAAGAACAGACTCAGGAGTACATGCTATTGGACAAGTAGCAAATTTTAAGACAAATTCTACTATTCCTATAGAAAAAATTCCAATTGCTTTAAATGCGAATTTAAAAAAAGCAATAGTGATAAAATCTGCAGAAGAAGTAGAAGAAAGATTTCATAGTAGATTAAATTGCAAGAAAAAAACATATCGCTATATCATCAATAACTCAAAATATGGAACAGCTATTTATAGAAATTTGGAAACACATATACCTATGAAATTGGATATATCAAAAATGCAAGAGGCTGTGAAATATTTTGAAGGTGAACATGATTTTAAAGCATTTAAAGCAAGTGGAACAAGTAGCAAAAGCAGTGTAAGAATCATTTATAAGGCAGAAGTGATAGAAGCAGAAAACGAAAGGATTTACATAGAATTAACAGGAAATGGATTTTTATATAATATGGTTAGAATTATTTCAGGAACGCTTGTTGATGTAGGATTAGGAAAATTAGAACCAAAAGAGATAGAAACGATAATACATGATAAAAAAAGAGAAAAGGCTGGAAAAACATTACCGCCACAAGGATTATACTTAGTAAAAGTTGAATATGAATAAAAATAGTTAATGTTAATTTTATTAACAAAATATAAGGAATATGCATAAAATAAAGTAAAAAAGGAAAAGGAGAAAGCTATGAATATTATTTTACTTATATTTTTTGCAATTCCATTAGCAGTTATTATATTTTCAATCGCATTACAAAAATTACTAAAGTGTCCAGCATTGGTTGCAGCAATTGTCTTTGTTATAGGAATTATTGTTACTTTTATAATAGGAAGTCTAATTGCATTAGCAGCAACTCTGGTTTATACACTCATCAGTTATATAGTGGCAGTAATTACCTGTTTCATATGTCGATATTTTAATGATCATAATAGAGATAATTGTAGAAGAAATTGCTCTTCTTGTATGAATGACAATAGTAGAAATAATCTACTAACAATTAGTAGCAGTTGTCAAAATAACGGAAATGGCGATTTATTAACAATTAGTAGTAATTGTGCAAATGGTCGTTCAAATGATTTGCTTACGATTAATAGTAACAATAATGGAAATAATTGTTGTTGTAATCATCATGATGATGGTTGTAGATGTAGAAATGACAATGATAATCAGGTCAATACAATTAATGGGGTAATAAGGATAGTGGATAATAATTGCCCTAATAATACAGATGAGATAACAACAAGAATCAATGTAGTACCAAATACAGCAAATAATGGAAGAAGTGGTTGTATTTGTGGTAGATATAGGAGAAGATGATCAATTTGTGATATTTTAAGGGATTTTAAAGATGGAATCAAAACTTCATTAAAAAATTCAAACAGAAAAGATATAGAATATTAAAATGAAACGATTTTGCGTATCTAAATTCAAATTTAGTTTATACAAAATTGTGTGATCATTTTATATTCTATATTTTTCTATTTGAAAAAGTAAAAAAGGGAAATAAGTCTGTTTCACAAATTCCTTAATTCATGACCATGAGTTGAAATTTCTATCAATTTGTGTTACTATATATAATACTAAAAGGAGGAAAAAATGTTAGAAATATTAGAACATACAATAGAAGATAGTATAAAATTAATTCCATTCTTATTTCTTACTTATTTACTGATGGAATACATAGAACATAAAACAAAGGAAAAAACAAAAGAAACAATAAAAAAATCAGGAAAATTCGGACCGTTTTTCGGAGCTGTATTAGGAATCGTTCCACAATGTGGATTTTCTGTATCTGCCACGAACCTATATGCTGCTAGAGTCATTACACTTGGAACATTAATTGCAGTATATTTATCAACATCAGATGAAATGTTACCCATATTTCTATCAGAAGGTGTTGCAATAGATGTTATATTAAAAATATTAGCAATAAAATTAGTGATTGGTATGATAGCAGGGTTTCTTATTGATTTTGTACTAAGATTGAAAAATAAAGATAAACAAGAAGAAGAAAAAATTATTGATCTATGTGAAAAAGAACATTGTCATTGTGAACATGGAATTTTTAAATCTGCTTTAAAACATACTGTAAATATATTCATTTTTATATTTATCATAACTTTAGTTATTAATATGGCAATACATATAATAGGAGAAGAAACAATTGCGTCTTTTATGTTAGATAGACCGATACTTGGACCAATTATATCAGGTGCAATAGGATTAATTCCAAATTGTGCATCTTCAGTGATCATAACGCAAATGTATTTAGAAAATATAATATCTGTTGGAACAATGATTGCAGGTTTACTGGTTGGGGCTGGTGTAGGATTGGCAGTATTATTCAGAACCAACAAAGGCATAAAGGAAAATATAAAGATTACAATTTTATTATATGCGATTGGTGTTATATCAGGTATTATATTAGAACTTATTGGACTAAATATATAAAAGTATATATAGAAAATTAAAAGACTTACATTAGTAAGTCTTATTTTTTTTCATTTTTCTTAAAGTTTATAACAACGGCGTCATCATTATCAAATAAGTATTTTGAATCTGTAGTATCTGTTTGAACTGGGTTGATTTCATCTCTATCATCTTTAAAATCTAAATTTTTTAGATCGAATTTCTTTTTAGAAGTATCATCTTCAGTTGCGGTTGTTACACCATCAGAATATTTTCCAAAATCAAAAGTTTTCACTTTTTTCTTTTCTTTATATTTTGATTCTAGATAATTAAATCTGCCCGGTCCTACCATTAATTTTCCACCGATATCTTTTACCTTGTAAGCACACTTTTTATCAGTTAACATACCTTGTAATTTTCCCGGTGTAAAATAATCAACATATGCCCATTGTACATCGCCATATTTAGATGTATATTTTGTTTTTTCTGTATCAAAATCAACTTTGTATTTCCATTCTCTGTGTGAACCAAATTCTGAAACCCACCATTGTAATTCTTCTATAACAGCATTACCTGTAAATACTTTATTTGAGCAGTTTGATAAAATTGTATTCTTATAATTTTCTCTAGATTTTGGTGTTTCTAGTTGTGCTAGGTTTTGTGCAGAGATGATAGTTCCTACACGATATTTTCTGTACATTGTAAAGATTGCTTCTGTAGCTTTACAAATAAAATCAGGAAATTCATCAATATATAAAAAGTTAGGAACCCTAGAATTTTCTCCACCGGGTCTTCTTAAAACAGCATTTTGCATTGAAATTAAGAAAAACATTCCAAAAGCTTGATGCGTTGAAGAACCTAAATCTCCACGTCTAGTACATACAAAAGTGATATCTCCATTTGCAAGTGCTTTATCAAAGTCAATATTATTGAAACGATTACATAGAATAGATTTAACGCCCGGTAATCTTAAAAGATTATCTAGTTGTGTAACAGCTGCATAAATATCTTTTTCTGTTTGTTCTTTGGCAATACCATCTTTATAGAAACATTTTTTAAAATAAGCAAGTTGAATTGCATATTTTTCTCTTAATTCTTCATCATGAGCTAATATTTCACACATTTTTTCTATCAAATCAAAATTTGTGAACATTTTTAGCATATCTTCCATATTAGGAAGTGCACCTTCATTCATTCTAGGATACATTTCTTTTAATATAATAGCTAAATTTTCTATAGCTTGAATAATAAAATCTTCTCTATAAGCATCTTCAACTTCTTCGTGAGCAGTATTGTACATAGCTTTTAAAGCAGAAGATATAGTAACAGCTATTTTTGAAGGCTCATCATATACAAAAGGATTTAATCCCATTGAATTTGGATTAGAAGGATCAATAATATTATATTTAAATCCATAATTATCACATACCCCAATCATATGATCAATTAGTTCATAATCAGGTGACATGATTTCCATTCCTAAGTTTTTGTAAACATTTTCTCCGTTATATTTTCCAAGAATCATTTTCTTCATGTAAGCATCATATACATCTTCTTTACCTTCAGTAGGAGAAAGCATTTCTAGTTTGAAATTCTCATTTAGATAATCATTATCATAAGGTCTATTTAAATGTGCAATACCTGTTTTTAAAGCAGTATATCCCATTTCTTTTGAAACTTCTCTAAAGAAATATTTCTTTTCAATATCCCTTGCAATCATTGGTTCAAATACTAAAGAAGTTTTTCCTGTTCCAGAACCTCCACATACAAATAAAGATAAATATCTAGAAACTTCTGGAATGATAATATTTTTACCATAATCATCATCTGTACATAAGAATACTTCGCAAGTATATACACCTCTGTCTTTTTTAGGATCTGATAAATCAATTCCTTTGTAGTCCCAAATAGAACGGATTTGATCTAAGTTATCATTAATACCCATATATAACCATTTGAATACAGGGAATATGGTTACTAATGGTAAGTAAAGTGAAATACTGATGAAAGCAGGTTTTACTAAATCAGAAAACTCTGTAATAATTTCTACATAGTTTGGAACAGATAATAGTAATAACCAAAGTCCCATATTCAGCCATTGGGTAAACATAGAGACAGCAATGACATATAGTCCAATGACATATACGTAGAAAATAGAAACTTTTTTCATATTAGAAGTTGCAAATTCAGAATTTCCTGAAAATAAAAATGCAAATATAGGACAGGCTAATGCTAATGTATATTGAATAGGTCCCCAATAAGAATATGATACACCTGTAAATATCATAAGAAGCATTTCAACGATTCTATCTACAGCTAAATATACAGTTAATAGCGTTAATATATATGTTGCAAATGTATTTCTATTTATATTTAATTTCTTCAAAAAATTATCTATTAGCTTCATTTAAAATATCCTTTCAAAATTTAAACTCATACATATATATTATCCTACAAAATAGCTAAAAAAACAAGACTTTTAATCAAATTTATTTAAAGTTTTGGTTTATTTGAGGGGCGGAGCGATGATTTTGGGGACGGAGCAAAAAATCATCATTTCTATAAAGATTCTTTTATAAAATTTTTTATAGAATAAATGATGATTTTTTGCTCCGTCCCATCGCTCCGTCTCCCTTGACACTTTTTTTTTCGTCCTCAAAATCGTAGTATAAAAAATATATATTTGAATATACTATTACAAATATAAATGAGGTGAAATATATGATAGATGGATATATGCAAGAAAGTGAAATTGAAACGTTAGACGAAAGAGAAAAAGAAATAGAACTAATCAAGAATATTATTTTTACAAGAAAAGAAATAAAAAATGTAGATAAAAACTTTGAGTATGCACAAGATGATTTAGTAGATTATTATATTTATCAAATGAAAGCAAATCAGGCAAAATTAAATTATTTGATAAAAATGGCAAAAATGAAGGGAATCACAGTAGATATGATTAATGATATAAAATATAGACTTTTAGATGATAAAGAAGTAGGATAGGTCTATTTGTCCAATTTTTAGCATAATAATTATTAAAAGAATTTATATGCTATAAATTGGAGGGAAATATGGATTTGAATATCATTACATATTTGGCTTGTATCTGTTTTATATTTATCATTGGTAGAATTTTTATTGTTCCGATTAAAAAAATATTGAAATTAATATTAAATTCTATAATTGGTGGAATTGTGATATATATAATTAATTTAATAGGGGCAAATTTCGGATTTCATATAGGGTTAAATATTATAAATAGTATCATTATAGGATTATTAGGATTACCGGGAGTTGTCTGCTTAATTATTGTAAAATTGCTAGTCGGATAAAAGAAAAATATGAAACATATTAAAAAAGAAAATTAATAAGAGTAAGATGAGAAAAGTTACTATGTATCAAGTAACTTTTTTTGTATATGAGGTTGAATCATCTAAAAGTTTTTGTTAAAATTTAAACATATAGTTAAAACAATAAGGGAGAGAAGTATGAAACTAATATTGTTATCTAGTAACAATGAAATTATAAAAATATATTTAGATGAAGGTAAAAAAATAGGCTTTATACCAACAGCTTCAGAATTAGATGAAAATCGATGGTATATGGAAAGAGACAAAGCAAAGTTATTAGAAATGGGATATATTTTAGAAGATATAGAGATTACTAAAGAAAGCATAGAAGAAATTAAAAGAAAAATAGAAAATGTAGATGCTTTGTTTATTGCAGGTGGAAATGCTTATTATCTTTTGCAACAGTTGAAAAAGAAAAATATAATTGAAATAATTAAAAAATTTGTTCAACAAGACAAATTATATATAGGTACAAGTGCAGGTGCTGTAATTACATCTCCTAACATAGAAGTTATAGAAGATATGGATAATAAAGATATGGCACCAGAGTTAAAAAGCTTTGAGGCTTTAGATATTATTGACTTTTATGTATTACCACATTATAAAAGTAAAGAAAAATATACAGTAAAAGCAGATTTTATTGAGAAGAAATATCCAAATTTAAAATTTGAAAAAATAAGTGATGAACAAGCGATTATTGTAACAGGAAGAAGTACATATACAGTGGTAGAAACAAAATAGAATATGAAAGGATAGAAAAATATGAAGTATATAAATCATGAGAAAAAGTTAAATTCTATAAAATTACAAAAAAACAATTTTTACGTCCTAATTGATTTTGATAGAACAATAACAAGAGCTAAAAGTATAAGTGCATGGAGAGTATTATACTATTCAGATTTATTAGGAGAAAATTTTAGAGAAAAGTATACAGAGATCCATGACAAAACAGAGTTAAATGAAAATGAAACAAATGAAGCAAAACAAAAAGCATTTGAAGAAAGATTTGCTACATATATGAATTTATTAAAAGAATGTCATTTTAATAAAGATATATTGAAAAAAGCAGTAGAAAAAACTGATTTGAAATTACGTGAAGAAGCAAAAGATTTTTTAAAGAAAATGCATGAAAACAATATACCAGTAATTATCATTTCTTCTAGCTTGAAAAATGTAATAGAAGAATATCTTAGACAGCAAAATGCATATTTTGACAACATTTATATTTATGCTAACTATTATGATATGAATGGAGTAGAAGAAAAAAATGTTACAAATATTACACCATATAATAAAAATAAAATAGAATTTTCTGAAGAATTAAAAAAACGTATTCAAGGTAAAGAAAATATTTTGCTATTAGGAGATATCATAAATGATATTAATATGGTATCAAGTAAAACTCTAAATAGAACAATAACTGTGGGATTTTTAGAAAATGATATTGAGAAAAATTTAGAAGCTTATAGACAGAATTTTGATATTGTATTAACTAATCAGGCAAGTTTTAAAGAGGTATTTGAATTAATAGATTTTAAATAGAAAAGTAACAAAATATAAAACACCAGACTTAAGAAATTTAAGTCTGGTTTATCTTTATCTTTGATTTCGTTAACGCATGCCTCTCTTATTCAACTGTAACAGATTTTGCTAAGTTTCTTGGCTTATCAACATCTAATCCCTTTTCCTTTGAAATGTAGTATGCCAACAATTGTAAAGGAACAATAGATAGAATTGGCGAAATAAATGGATTAACTTTAGGGATTTTCAATACAATATCAAACATAGACTCATCTATCTTTTGATTTGTAACAATAATTGTTTTTGCTCCACGTGTGATAACTTCTTGAAGGTTGCTAATGGTTTTTTCTACTAATGTAGGTTCTGTCATGATACCAACAACAGTTACATCTTTTTCAATTAAAGCAATTGCACCATGTTTTAACTCGCCTGCAGCATAACTTTCTGAATGAATATATGAAATTTCTTTTAATTTTAAAGAACCTTCTTTTGCAACAGTTTCATCAACACCTCTACCGATAAAGAAAATGTCTTTCTCTTGATAAACTTTCTTGGCAAAATCTTGAATTTGATTTTCTAATTCTAAACATTCTTCGATTTGCTTAGGTAATTCTAAGATTTCTCTTTTTAATGCACATATTTCTTTTGAATCTTTTTCTAGAATTTCAGCAAAATAAATAGCTAATACAACCATTAAAACGACTTGAGAAGTATATGCTTTAGTAGAAGCAACAGCAATTTCTGGCCCTGCATGTGTATAAATAGAATAATCTGCTTCTCTAGTAATAGAACTTCCTATTACATTTGAAATAGCAAGTGTTTTTGCACCTTTTTTTCTAGACAATTTTAATGCAGCAATCGTATCTGCTGTTTCTCCAGATTGAGAAATAAAAATACATAATGTTTTATCATCAATTAAAGGATCTCTATATCTAAATTCAGAAGCAATGTCAACTTCTGTTGGAATTCTGCACAGTTTTTCTATTACATTTTTTCCAACTAATCCAGCATGCATAGCGGTACCACAAGCTACAATATAAATTTTATTTATACTTGACAAATACTCTTTAGAAAATTTTAGTTCATCAAATTCACATTTTGAATTTTCACTAAATTTTGCACCGATTGTTTCACGAATAGCTGTTGGTTGTTCATGTATTTCTTTTAACATGAAATCCTCATATCCGTTTTTTTCACTACTAGCAGCATCCCATTCAATACTTTGTGTTTGCTTATCTACTTTATGCAAATTCATATCATAAAATTCAGCAGAATCTCTTGATAAAAATACATATTCAAAATCATTTAAAAGATAGAAGTTTCTAGTAAATGATAAGATAGCTGGAATATCAGAAGAAATATAGTTTTCATCAATTCCTTTTCCAATAACTAATGGGCTGTCTTTTCTAACTACAATCATATTGTCTGGGAAGTCTTTGCAAATAATTTCTAATGCAAAACTTCCTTTTAAATCAGAACATGCATTTTTTACAGCTGTTAAGAATTTCATTTTTCCTGTTTCTTTATTTTCTTTTGTATAATAATAATGAATTAAATTTGGAACAATTTCTGTATCTGTATCGGAATAGAATGTATATCCATTATCCATTAAAAATTTTCTTAATTCATTATAATTTTCAATAATTCCATTATGAACAACACTAAATAATTTTGCATTATCTTGATGAGGGTGTGCATTTTCTTTAGATGGTTTTCCATGTGTTGCCCATCTAGTATGTGCAATACCAATTGTTCCTTTTAAATCATCAATACCTTCCAAATCATATAAATTTTTTACTCTTCCTTTATCTTTCATAACTACTAAGCCTTCTGGCTCAATTGTTGAAATACCAGCAGAATCATATCCTCTGTATTCCAATCTTAAAAGTCCATTAATCAAAATTGGACTAGCTTTTTGTTTTCCTATATAACCTACAATTCCACACATAATATAATCCTCCATTCAAGCAACTATCTGATTGCTTATGATAAATTTTAAATTGTTAAACCACTAAATCTATAGAAAATAAAAATAGAGGTTTGGGAATTAAAGGTATGCAAATAAACTTATATGTATTAATCTTTGTTACAGCATTACTACTGCTCTTTCATTAATACTTATGACCATAAGTTAAAGCCATCAAGGCATCCGCCGAATCTTTCGATAACCTTGAACCTCGTCAACACTTAAAATAAGTGTCCAGGCGCTATATATAACTGAAATATTGCCCTCCTTTCTAAAAATCTTCTTGCATACTTTTAATTTACTTTTATTATATTATACTAAAATGAAAAAATAAGCAAGTCCTTGCATAAAAAATGAAATAAGTAATAAGATGATCTATTTACATAAAAATATATGAGTTAAATAATCTGGGGAAAAAATAGAAATAAAATTTTAAAAAAATATAGAAAAACAAAAGCACTAAGTATATAATTTGTTTTGAACGAAACAA
>CAJFRV010000009.1 GCA_904419495.1 uncultured Clostridia bacterium
ATTCTAAAAATTCCATAAAGGAATTATAACATTTAGAGAAGAAAAATAAAAGGCACTAAATTTAATTAGTGCCAGTGCGAACGAAGTTCGCTTTCTTGTGGTTACATTGATTGATTTCCGGGAAGAAAATAATCAACAACACCATAAATTAATGCCCCTATTATAGCAGCCATCCAAGAAATAGAATAACCAGCTACAAAGAATTGAGTAACATATAATGTAATAGCGGCTAATGCAAAGCCTACGAAGCCTTTACCAAATGGGCTAGCATGTAAACCTGTAAACTTAACAATTAAATAGTCTATAATACTTAACACAACAGCAGCTATAATAAGTGTAGCAAAATTATTAATACTAAAACCCGGTGTAAAAAAAGCAGTGACAGCTAGAACAATGGCAGCAACAATTAATCTACCAACTATCTGCCAAACAGTTGATGTTCCTGTTTTAGCGTTAGTTCCTCTTGCTTCTGACATAGAAAATAACCTCCTTAGTTTTGAATTTCATAATGTATTTTTTTAGGTTCTGAAAATAGTATTTGCAAAAATAAAAAAATTATTCAAAATTAAGAATAAAAGAATGGAAAGTTGTAAAAAATATAATTGTAAACTAAAAACGAAGGTGTTTGTATGTTAATAACTTTTTTTAGATCAATTGTTTTATACATAATTGTATTAATTGTAATGAGATTAATGGGAAAAAGAGAAATAAGTCAAATGCAACCATTTGAATTGGCAATTTCCATTATGATTGCAGATTTGGCATCAATTCCGATGACAGAAATAGGAATACCAATATTTAATGGAATTGTTCCTATATTAGGATTATTAGTTATGCATTTATTAATTTCTGTGATTAATATAAAAAGTGTTAATTTAAGGAAATTTATATGCGGAAAACCTAGTATTTTAATATATAGAGGAAAAATAGATGAAAAAGTATTAAAAAAAGAAAGATTTACTATTAATGAATTACAGGAAAGGCTAAGAAGAGATAATATTTTTAACTTAGGAGATGTTGAATATGCTATCTTAGAAACAAGCGGAGAAGTGACTGTTATTCAAAAGCCAGAAAAAAGAGGAACAACACCAGAAGATTTTAATATAGTTCCAGAATATGAAGGAATACCGTATGATTTAGTAATAGATGGAAAGGTAATGCAACAAAATTTAGAAAAGATAGGAAAGAATTATAAATGGCTTGAAAAACAGTTAATACCGTTTAAAATGAAACCTGAAGAAGCTTTAGTAGTTACAATTGATGGAAAAGGACAATTTTTTTGCCAAAAGAAAGAAGGAAAAGAAAAATAAGATGTTAAAGGAATTCTTAATTTGTATAATTATTATAACTGTGATAGTAATTGGTAATATGATAACACAAAATTATAGTGTGAATTCAATTGAAGATATTAATAATCATCTAAGAGAATTAAAAGAAACAATGCAAAATGAGGAAAAAAACGGTGATGATATACATTTACAAGTGGAAAAAATAGATGAAGAATGGGAAGATATGTTTTCAAAATTGGCATATTATATAGAACATGATGAACTTGAAAAATTTGCAAAAAATCTAGAAAATATAAAGACATATACAGAATTGGAAGATTATGAAAGTACAAGGAAAGAAATTAATGAAGGGATATTTATATTAGAACATATAGAAGACAAATATTCATTTAATTTACAAAATATATTTTAATAAAAAAGTGTGCGTTGACAAATCAAAGATTTCAGCGCACACAATTTTTTATTGTATAAGAAAAATCGACTTATTCTTTGACATTCCAGTATTTTTATAGATTTTTCCTATACAACAAGGTTAATTTTCTTATACTATATATTGGTATTATTTTTTAAATTTATCTTTGCATATGTTTTTAGTTTTTGATAAACCAAATCATTAATTGTACCAGAAGGGAATTTACCATTTTTGTCCTTTTTACCGGCAGGAACACCTGTTAATATTTCAATTCCTTCTTCAATTGTTGATACAGCATAAATATGGAATAATTTATTTTTTACTGCATCTATAATTTCATCAGATAATTGTAAATTATCAATATTTTGAACAGGAATCATAACACCATGTTCTCCAGTTAAACCACGCATTTTACATATTTGGAAAAAGCCTTCTACTTTTTCGTTTACACCACCAATTGGTTGAATCTGCCCCTTTTGATTAACTGATCCAGTAACAGCAATAGATTGGTTAATAGGAATTCCGGAAAGGCTAGAAAGTAAACCATATAATTCTGTACTAGAAGCACTATCACCATCTACGCCATTATATAATTGTTCAAAACAGATGCTAGCAGTTAGACATAGAGGAATATCTTGAGCGAACATTTCACCTAGATAACCAGTAAGGATTAATACACCTTTAGAATGGGAAGGACCAGATATTTCAACTTCTCTTTCTATATTTACAATTCCATTTTGACCTGTATACGTATTAACAGTTATTTTTGCTGGTTTTCCAAAGCTATAATCTCCAATATTCATAATTGTTAATCCATTTAAAGTTCCAACTTCAAATCCAGAAGTATTAATTAATAAAGAATTTTCTTTTATCATTTCCATATATTTTGCATCATATTTTTTTACTCTATTGATTCTTTCATCTAATGCTTTTTGAACAAATTCTTCTGTAACAACTTTAGATTTTGATAGTTTAGCCCAAGTAGCAGCTTCACCAACTACTTGTGTTAAATCGTCAAAACGTGTAGAAACTTTATGATGGCTACCAGCAAGTTTTGATGCATATTCTACTAATCTTGCCATAGCATTTTTATCTAAATGAGGTAATTCTTCATAAGCACAAAATCCATGAACAATTCTTGCTAATTTGTTTAAGTTATCGTCTGTAATAGGTGCATCATCTTCGAATTCTACTTTGATCTTAAATAATTTTCTAAAATCAGAATCCATTGCTAACAAAGTTTGATAAATATTTGCATTTCCAATTAAGATAACTTTTAAATTTAATGGAATTGGCTCAGGCTTCAAAGAAACTAAAACCATAGAAGATCGTTGGTCAGCTGTATTTTCAATACCAATATTTTTTACTCTTAAAGCCTTTTTCAAAGCTTCATAACACATACCGTTGGCAAGTAAATCTTTAGCTTGAAAAATAATGTAACCACCATTTGCTTTTTGCATTAATCCTGCTTTTAACATTGTATGATCTGTTTTCAAAGAACCATAATAATTTTCATATTCAAGTGAACCAAAAATATTGTGATAAGAATAGTTCGTATCCATTATTACAGGAGCACCATCACGGTTGGAATTATCAACAAATAAATTTACTCTATAATTTAAAGTAGGATCTGGTTTTTTCATTGCAGGATTTTGTTGAGTATTAGAGTGATTTTGGTGTGTATCATCCTCTAAAAAAGTAGAAATATTTTTTAGTACATCTTGTTTAACATCTGTCAAAAATTTATTAATTTTTTTATTTCTTTTATATTTGGATTTCAAATAATTTATATGGACATTGACTGTTAAAAGAGCAACGTTGGATTGCCATTCAGATATTTTTTTGTCAGATTGTCTTTCAATTTCTTTTATTTGTCCAATAACATTCATAATTTGTTCTTGAACAATTAAAGAATTTTGTTCGTATTCTTGTTTTATTGTTTCGTCTAGCTTATCAAATTCTTCTTCTTCAATTGGCTTGCCATCTACGATAGGTGTCATATAGATGCCATTTTGAGCAGATTTTACAGCAAATTTATATTTAGCAGCATCTGTATTTAATTTTTCAAGTAAAGCAGTTCTTTTAGTTTCATATTCTTGTTTAATTAAAGCTTTTTCTTTTTCAAAATCATCTGCATTAAAGGTCTTTTTTATATCCTTTTTAATTTCCTTAATAAAACCATCCATGGATTCTTTAAATTCTTTTCCATGACCTGCTGGTAATTCTACTGCAATTGGTTCATTTGGATTATCAAAATTATATATATAACACCAATCAGAAGGTACTTTCTTTTTAGAAGCAACTTTATCTAGATAATTTTTAGTATACATAGTTTTTCCTACACCACTAGGACCTTCTAAATATAAATTATATCCTTTAACATCTACTTGAATACCAAATTGTAAGGCTTTAATTCCTCTATCTTGACCAATTCCTTCTTGAATAGGTTCTAATTCTTCTGTTGTTTCGAATTTAAAAATGTCTGTATTACAAGTCATTTTTAAATCTCTATAACTTAATTCATTTTTATTTTTCATTTGTTACCTCCAAATTTTTTTCTTATTGTTTCCATTTTTTAGTTTTTTATGTGATAAAAATATTAAATTTTATAGTAATCTGCATAAGATTTTCTATATATAAAAACCTAAGTTTATATTCAAACATATTGTATATTAGTTGTAGAAATTTGTAAATAAAAAACAAATAAAATTCATAAAATTTTTTTAAAGGTATTGACAAGAATAAGAAAAACATTTATAATTTATAAATGTCAAGAGTAATGCAGGTGTAGTTCAATGGTAGAACCTCAGCCTTCCAAGCTGATGACGTGGGTTCGATTCCCACTACCTGCTCAGTTTTTTGACATACTGAAAAAAATATAATTTAAAGGCAAAATTCGACATGGTTTAAAAAAATAATATGATATAATAATATGACAATTTATATCATATTATTTTTTTTTATGATTTTTTCTATTATTTATTCAAGGAGATAGTATATGCCAAGAAAGCCTAGAAATTATGCGACAACTTCATTTTTTCATGTAATTACTCAAGGAATCGATAAAAAATATATTTTTGACAAATCTGAAGATATTAAATTTTACATAAAAATAATGTATAAATTAAAACAAGCACAAGAAATTGATATAATTTCTTATTGTATAATGAATAATCATGCACATATTTTAATAAAAACGGAGATATTGGAAGAGTTAAGTAAATATATGCAAAGGTTAAACACATCATATGCAAAATACTATAATAAAAAATATGATAGAGTAGGATATGTATTTAGAGATAGATATAAGGCGGAGGGAATCTACAGTGAGAACCATTTATATAATTGTATAAAATATATTTATGATAATCCAGTAAAAGCAGGAATATGTGATAAAGCAGAGGAATATCCATATTCTAATTATAAAAAAATAAAAATAGAACTAAACGAAAGATATAAGTTTATTGATATTGATGAAACTACTGAGGAGATATGCAAAAATATTGTACATGATTTTTTAATAGAAAATAAAATTGAGAAAGAAGAATTAAAAGAGAATGAAATAAAACTAAAGAAGTTAATAATATTGATGAAAGAAGAATATAAGATTTCATTAAGAAAGATATCAGAGGAATTAGAAATAGGTAGGGAGAAGATAAGAAGATTATATAATCAATAAGTGTGTCAAAAATCTCCGTCCCTCTTGACATAACCTATTACAATTTTCTTAATTTAGCAACATAAAATCCTTCGAATAGTTTAGATGGACAAATACATAAAGTACCTTTTATAGAAGTAGGTAAAAATATGGCATCTGAAAAAGGCAAAGTATCAATAGGAATAACTTCAACTTTCCTTAGTTTAATAAATTTTTGTAAAATTTCTTCATTTTCTTTTGATAAAATAGAACAGGTAGAATATATCATTTCATGGCCAGATTTTAATAGAGTAATTGCTTTTTTTAATAAGTCTGCTTGAACTTTTGAAGAACGATTGACTAAATCTTCTGTAAAAGTAGCTTCTAATTTTTTATCAAAAATAGAAATTGTACCACTACCACTACATGGAGCATCTAATAAAATTTTATCAAATGAGAAGAAATCATCTAATTGTCTAGCATCTTTTATCATAACGTTAACTCTATTAGCATCTTGTTTATTCAAGTTATATTGTAATCTTTCTGCTCGAACTTTATTTTTTTCACAAGCAGTAATATATGCTTTATTTTGAGAAAGTGCCAACATTTGTGTTGTTTTACCGCCGGGGGCTGCAGCCATATCTAATATATTTTCATCTTCTTTAGGAGATAGAACAATTGGTGGTATCATAGAAGATAAACTTTGCAAATAAATTTCACCATTTTTATAAATATTTAAGTCTTTAATCTGCTGTTCTGATATATCTTCTATAATAAGAGCTTCTTTGTACCATGAAACTTCTTTGTATGGAATTCCAAAAGAATCAAAGGTGCTTTTAATATTTTGTATATTGTTTTTTAGCGTATTTGCTCTTAAGGTTAGGGGTCTTTTTTGGGAATATCCTTCTATTATGGTATTTGTTAAATTTTTTCCATATTGTGCTATTAAAAGATGATATAAAAATTCTGGTATATTATTTATCATAGTTTCCTCCAAAACATTATTAAAATATTTATGAAATAGATATATATACATATCATACTATATCATAAAGAAAAAAGCAAAATAAAAAACTTCTTAAAGCAAAAGAAGTTTTATGGAGTATTAAATAATTTAAGATTTTATAGTTTAATTGTTTTCTTATCAAAATTTAATTGCTAATAGTTTTTTCATAGGGAAGATTTATATCTGTTCTATATAATAAATAATCCACGCTAGTGTGATAAAAATCAGCTAATTTACACAATAATTCTAAAGGGATGTTTCTTTTATTAAGTTCATAGTAAGAATAAGCAACTTGTGAAACATTCAAGATTTTACTTAATTCTTTTTGAGTCAAATCATGATCTTCTCTTAAATTTTTTATACGAGTATTCATTTTCTAATTCCTTTCTACAAAAAGTGATAGAACTGTAGGTACTACATAAAGATTAAAGAAATTATAAAATAAAACAGAATGTTATATTGCTTTTTAAAACAATATGTTATAGAATAAATGAGAGTAAAAATATATTGAGAAAAAAGGAGGAACAAATGAAAAAAGAAAGATTAGTAAAAAAACAAACGAATAAGCATTTTTCTTATGAAAATATTAGAAATTCTAGCAAAAAGAAAAGTATGAATGGAATTACATTAATAGCTCTAGTAATTACAATTATTGTATTACTAATTTTAGCAGGTGTAACCATAGCAACACTAACAGGTGATAATGGGATTTTAAGTAAAGCAACACAAGCAAAAGAGCAAACAGAAGTTGCTACAGAGAAAGAACAAGTTGAGATTGCATACATGAGTGCTGATATGAATAAAACAGGAGAAGTTGTTACTGTAGAAGAGTTACAAGCAGAATTAGATAAAATGGCAAAAACACTAGTGAGTGACAATGGAGATGGAACTTTCAATGTATTTTTTGAAGATTCTAAAAATAATTATAAAGTAGAAAATGGTGCTGTGTCTGAAACAGTATTAACAGAAGAAAAAATGAATTTAGAAAAGGGAAGTATTCAGATAATAGATAAACAAACAAACGAAATAATAAGCGAGCAGAAGGTAGCTATAATAAAAACGAGCCCTTTACTATTGACTAGTTCAACAGAAATATATTTTGTTGATTCTGGTGGGAAGAATCCTAAACAGTATTTAAAAGACACATATGGTATTGAAGAAGCTGATATTCTAGATATATCTTATAATGAAAATTGTTTACCAGTTTATAGGGGAGTTAGTGGAACAATCTGTTATGTAGTTAGTCAAGGAAATACCTATTTGAATAGTGAAGAAAATGGTGGGGGATATAGATTAGTTGGAAAACCAAATAAGTTATCAGCATATAAATCTCTTAAAAAAATTGATTGTACAAATTTAAATACAAAATATGCAGTAAATATGGCACAAATGTTTAGATTTGCAGGTTGTAATGCCAAAGAGACAGGAGAGTATTTAGAAATTATATATGGACCTAATTTTGATACTTCTAATGTAAAAACAATGGAATATATGTATGCTCAAGTCGGAATGAAAGATATTATTCTGCCAGAGAAATTTAATACAAAAAATGTAGAAAACATGGGACATATGTTTTTTGCACAAATGATGGATTCGCCAGTAGAGAATATTGACTTAGGAGAAAATTTTGATACTTCTAATGTGACAAATATGAATAGTATGTTTTTCTATGTGCGGTCCTGATACATTAAAAACTTTAGATTTAGGAGATAAATTTGATACTTCCAAAGTTGTTGATATGGGGGTAATGTTTAGTGCTTGTGGAAAAAATACGCTAGAAACATTAAACTTAGGAGGAAAATTTAAAATTAATGTTAATTTGATTGAAGGGGACATGATGTTTACAGAATGTGGAGATAATACATTAAAAGAAATTATATATGAAGACACGATAGAAAATTTTGAAAAAAATTGTATACAATTAGTAACACAAATTAAAGATTATGAAGCTATAAAAGCTAGACCTATTATAAAATGTACAGACGGAAATTACGAATATTAATCTATAAAAGAAATATAGTTAAAAATATAAAGAAAAAACAATCATGCTAAAATTGAAGTATGATTGTTTTAATATTATGGAAATATTCACATATTAGATATAATAAAAATAATTAAAATATAAGTTATAAGAAATTTATGGTAATATTTGTAGAAGAAATATTGTAATTATTCCCCAAAACAGTTGATATTTTTTTAAAATTAATATAAAATCAATAAAGACTAACGATAAGGAGGAAATGAATGGTTACATTAGAAGAGGTTAGAAAAAATCAAGAGGTAGAAGCTTTAATTTTAGGGGCTCAAAAACAGTTAGATGGACTTCGGATATACAGAACATAGCCATAGACATATTTCTATTGTTTCAAAAAGAGCAGGAGACATTTTAACAAAATTAGGATATCCAGAAAGAACAGTTGAGCTTGCAAAAATTGCAGGATATTTACACGATATCGGAAATTGTGTAAACCGAGTGGACCATGCACATAGTGGAGCCATTATGGCATTTAACATATTAAAAGATATGGGAATGCCGGTTGAAGAAAGAACAGAAATTATGATGGCAATTGGAAATCACGATGAAAAAACAGGAACAGCTGTTAGTGATATATCAGCAGCTCTAATATTAGCAGATAAATCAGATGTGCATAGAGATAGAGTAACAAACCAAAACTTATCGACATTTGACATTCATGATAGAGTAAATTATGCAGTAACCAATGCCAATTTAGAATTAAATAGTGAACAAAGAAAGGTTATATTAAATTTAACAATTGATACAAAATTATGTCCAGTTTTAGACTATTTCGAAATATTTATGGATAGAACGATGATGAGTAAATATGCAGCAAAATATTTAAAAATCTGGTTTGAATTAGTTATTAATAATACAAAATTATTGTGAGAAAGGCGTGCGTTAACGAAAAAAAGATTTTAATGCACAGATGTGAAGAAAGGAAAGAGAACAATGAGAAGAATAAAAATATTAACAATCATATTATTAATCATATTAGTTACAATGGTTTCTTTTTTTGGAGTATATGTACATGTACAAAATAGAATGGAAAATAAGGTAAAAGAATATGCGTTAGACATGGATTTAAAGGGAGCTAGACATGTAAAATTAGTTGCCAATACAGAAAGTAAAGAAGTTATAAAAGATGCTAATGGAAATGAAGTAGAAACAGAAGAAGAAATGACAGATGAACAATTGGCAGAAAAAGGGTATACAAAAGAAAGTGTACTAAATAATAGCCAAGATAGTCTAACTTTGGAAAATTATGAAAAATCAAAACATATCATTGAAGAGAGATTAAAGTCACAAGGTGTAGAAGAGTATGAAATTTCTTTAAATGACAAAAATGGAGAAATTTTAGTTCAAATACCAGAAAATGGTGCAACAGACAATTTGGTAAGCAATATGAATACAGTTGGAAAATTTGAAATCATTGATGCAGAAACAAAAGAAGTTTTAATGACGAATCAAGATATAAAGTTAGCAAAAGTTATGTATGGTGCTGATACATCTTCTTCATCAAATGGAACAGTTGTATATTTAAATATTGAATTTAATAAAGAAGGAAAAGAAAAATTAAAAAATATTAGTAATACGTATAAAGAAGGAGAGGTAATACCTGTTAATACAACAAATACAACAGATAATACAACTTCTGAGAACACAACAAATACATCTACAGACGGAAATACAACCAACGAAACAAGTACACCAGAAACAAAACAAAAAGAAGTAACAATGAAAATAGATGGCGAAGAAATGATGACAACCAGTTTTGATGAAGTAATAGAAAATGGAATTTTACAGTTATCAATGGGAAGTGCAACAACAGATTCAGATGCTTTGCAAGAATATATTAACAGTGCTAGTACAATAGCAAGTGTTTTAGACTCAGGAAATTTACCAATACAATATGATATAGAAAAAAATGAATATATATTGTCAGATGTAACCAATACACAAATTGAATATATAGCATTAGCTGTTGGAATCATTCTTTTAATCGGATTATTAGTACTTATGATAAGATATAAATTAAATGGTGTATTATCAGCAATTGGATTTATTGGAATAGTAAGTATCTATTTGTTAGTGATAAGATATACAAATGTAAGTGTATCTATTCAAGGAATAGTAGGAATTGTTGTAACAATCATATTAAATTATATCTTTGTGAATAAAATGTTATGGAAAATAAAGCATAGTGAAGATTATAAAAAGCTTGAAAATGTAAAACAAGGAATAAAAGAGAGTTATAAAGAATTCTTTTTAAGAATAATTCCTATATGTATATCAATAATTGTACTTTGTTTTGCAAATTGGTCAACGATTAGTAGCTTTGGTATGGTTATGTTCTGGGGTATTGTGTTAATAGCACTATATAATTATTTAATAACATCAACCATGTTGAAAGCAAAAGCAGAAAAATAGGAGGTATTTACAGATGAAACAATTCATAAAAAGCAAACAACTAAAAATAACACTAATTGTATTAGTCATTATAGCAGGAATTGTCATGATTGCTGTAAAAGGTTTTAATTTTGATTTAAAATATCAAGATACACAAAAAGTAGAATTATATTTACAAACGCAATTTAATATATCTGATATTAAGCAAATAACGAATGAAGTGTTTGGAAATCAAAAAGTAATGATCCAAAAGGTAGAAGTGTTTGAAGATTCTGTTTCTATTACAACAAACACTATATCAGATGAACAAAAAAATAATTTGATAACAAAAATAAATGAAAAATATGGAACAAAAATAACTGCTGAAGACACAAAAATAGAAAATGTAGCACATACAAGAGGAAGAGACATTGTAAAACCATATATACTTCCATTTGCTATAGCAACATTAATTACATTAGTATATTTAGGAATAAGATATCATAAATTAAAAGCTTCAAAAGTGGTATTAAAAAGTATAGGACTTATGTTATTGACACAAATTATTTTATTTAGCGTCATAGCAATTACAAGAATTCCAATAGGAAGATTAACAATTCCAATGGTAATATTAGTATATCTATTAACATTATTTGGAATAGCCAATAAATATGAAAAGAATTTACAGGAAAGAAACATAGAGGAAAAGAAAAATAAAAAGAACTAGCTAATGCTGGTTCTTTTTCCGTTTTTCTTATTTCAAAGTCACGACAGTTACGCCCATTTCTCCTTCACCAAAACTACCTAAACGAAAAGATTTTACATGAGAATTATTTTTTAGAAATTGATGAATACCAGTTCTTAATTTCCCAGTTCCTTTTCCGTGGATGATTCTTACAGTTTCCAATTTAGCTAAAGAACAGTCATCTAAAAATTTATCAATGACAAAATTAGCTTCTTCTACATTCATACCAATAACATTAAGTTCAGGTTTAATATTTCTAGTTTTAGAAATTTTTAAGGTAGAAGAGGTATCTGATTTATGAGGTGTGTGTGTGACATCTTGAAGAGAAGCAATAGGAATATTCATTTTTAAATTACCAATTTGAATTTGTACCTCATTATTTTTAGAAATATTAGATAATATCGTTCCTGATTGATTAAAGGATGTAACAAAAACTTCTTTTCCCGGCTTGATATCTTCTCTAGAAAGAGAAGAGGCAGTAGAAGCAGTTTTTGAAGTAGTTGTTTCTAGTTGTATATCTTTAATTTTTTGGTTTAATGAATTTCTTAAAGAATGAATTTCTTTAGATTGTGTGCTGTTGGATAATGATTTTATAATTTCATTAGCATCTTCTTTAGCTTCTAGCAAAATATTTCTAGCTTTTATTTTGGCAGAGTTTATAATTTCTTTTTCCTGCCTTTCTTTTTCAGCATTTTCTTTTTGCAATTTTTCTTTTAGTATAGCAATTTTTTTAGAATCCTCAAGTATTTTTTCTTTTTCTTTTTCAATAAAGGATTTATCATGATAAATATTTTTCAAAAGTTCTTCAAAATGAATATCATTTGAAGACATCAATGATTTTGCTTTTTGGATAATAGATATATCTAGTCCTAATTTTTGACTAATTTCAAAAGCATTACTTTTTCCGGGGATACCTATTAAAAGCTTATAAGTTGGTGATAAAGTTTCAACATCAAATTCAACAGAGGCATTTTCAAATCCAGAAGTTGTTAAAGCATATTTTTTTAATTCTTGATAATGCGTTGTAGCGATGGTAAGAGTACCAATGTTTTTAAAATAATCTAATATAGAAATTGCTAAATTAGCACCTTCCACTGGATCTGTTCCAGAACCTAATTCATCTACTAAGATAAGAGAGTTTGCGTTTGCTTTTTTCGTAATATCTACAATATTTGACATATGAGAAGAAAATGTACTTAAAGAATCAGCGATACTTTGATCATCACCAATATCTGCAAAGATATGTTCAAATACGAATATACTAGATTTTTCATCAGCAGGAATACTTAATCCACTACAAGCCATACAGGTAAGCAAGCCAACAGTTTTTAAGGTGACAGTTTTTCCACCTGTATTGGGTCCGGTAATTAATAATGTAGAAAAGTCTTTTCCAAGTTCAATAGAAATAGGAACTACTTTATTGCTATCAATTAAAGGATGTCTGGCATTTATTAATTGAATCTCTTTCTTAGTATTAATAGTTGGTATGTTTCCTGAAATAGCTTTTGCATATTTAGCTTTTGCAAAAATAAAATCTAAAATACCAATTGTTTTTACATCTGTTTTCAATTCTTCAATATAAGGAAAGAAAAGAGAAGTTAACTGTTGCAATATCTTTTCGATTTCCAATTCTTCTTCTAAACGTAATTGATTGATCTCATTGTTTAATTCAAATATAGAGATAGGTTCTATAAATAAAGTAGAACCAGCATTAGAAACATCATGTACAAACCCTTTTACTTGACTTCTATATTCTTCTTTGATAGGAATTACAAATCGGTCGTTTCGAATGGTTACCACATTTTCTTGTATATATTTAGAAAAAGAAGAGGAATGAATCATCGAATTCAATTTGGAGCGAATGTCTTGTTCCAAGTTTCTAATTTTTTTTCTGATTTTTTGTAATTCTGGAGAAGCTTTATCATCTATTGTATTTTCATCTATGATAGAAGACAAAATTTTGGAAATGATGCCTTCATTAGCATACAAACTAGAAAATAAGTTTTCTAGAATTGGAAAATCATTTTTATCAATATAGTCTTTAGAAAAGTAAGCTTTCAAATTTCTTGCACAAATAAAAATGGTATTCAAATCTAATAATCCTTTTATTGTTAAACTTTGAGAACTTTCTAAATTGATTAAATAGATATGAATATCTTGAATATCACAAAAAGAGGGAACTGAATTTTTATAGATTAAATTTACAGCTTCTTCTGTTTCAGATAATTTTTGTTTTACAATATCAACTTTATTATATATTTGTAAATTCAAAGCCAGTTCTTTTCCTAAATAGGTAGAACAATACATACTTAAATTTTCTAATACTTTATTAAATTCAAGCTTTGATATATATCGAGTATTCATAGATAAGTTCCTTTCATTATAAATTACTTATATAATAGAAATATATATAAATTATACAAGGATTTTAAAGGATAGTCAATTATAATACGGTATGGTGAAAAATATATGATAGACGATTTAAAACTATTGCAAAAAATTGTAGAATATAAGAAGAATTAAAGATGATTAAATATGCTAAAAAAGATAATTATACTAAAATATGATTATTTTGGTATAATTATCTTTTGCTATGACAAAATCTGTAACTATTTTTTGTCTTCCTCTTTTTTTTCTTTAGGAATAACAATATTTTTAGGTTTCTTTTCATCCGTATTCTGAGGTTTTATTGGACTAATATGATCATGTACAGGAGATATATTTAAATCACTATCATCACCAGATATGATTTCTATTTTTTTATCTTCACTCATATAAATTCCCCCTTAGTATTTTTTTTAATATTAGCATAAAACAGGGAAAAGTGCAAGAAAAACATTGAAAGTTATATAAACCCTCTTAAAAACCTTGACATATCAAGCTTTTTTTGACATAATATAAAGTAAATTTAAGAAAAATAGGAGCAGATATGGATATAGAAAAAACAAAATCAATTATTGAAGCTATATTATTTGCAGCAGGAAGAGTTGTAAAAATGAATGAGTTTATATTGGTTTTAGAAAAAAATGAAGAAGAGATTCATACAATTTTAAAAAAAATGCAAGAAGAGTATAAAGCAAGTAATCGAGGAATAGAAATTATCCAAGTAGAAGATGGTTATCAGTTAGCAACAAAAAAGGAATTATATGAATATATTTATCCAATTCTAGACAAACGAACAAAACCAAATTTGTCAACAGCTGCATTAGAGACCTTAGCAATTATTGCATATAATCCTAGAATTACAAGGGCAGAAATAGAAGCAATAAGAGGTGTATCAGCAGATGCTTGTGTATATAAATTATTAGAATTTGGATTAGTAGAGGAAGCAGGAAAGACAGATTTACCGGGAAAACCTATGTCATATAAGACAACAGATGAATTTTTAAAAATGTTTGGATATACATCATTAAAAGATTTACCAGAATTACCAAGATACAAATTAGATAGTAATCAACAAATTGTTATTGATGATTTAATGGAAGATGAAGAAGAAATCAATAAACCTCATAGTAAACAAGAGGCTCCAATGCCCGAAAGGGAAGAGGAGAGTGAATTTTAAAAAAGAATAATATTATGAGGAGAGATGAAAAATGAAAAATGAAAAAGAGTTTGTAAAAGATATTACAAATATAGATGAAAATTTTCCACAATGGTATACAGATATTGTATTAAAGGCAGACCTTGCTGATTATACAGATGTAAAAGGATTTGTAGCTATAAAACCATATGGATATGCTATATGGGAAAATATACAAGAATATGCAGACAGAAAATTTAAAGAACATGGCGTGAAAAATATTTCTATGCCAGTATTAATACCAGAGAGCTTATTAAATAAAGAAAAAGATCATGTAGAAGGATTTGCACCAGAAGTAGCATGGGTAACAATTGGTGGAGGAGAAAAATTGGAAGAAAGATTGTGTGTAAGACCTACTTCAGAAACGATCTTTTCTACTATGTATTCAAAATGGCTAAGCTCATGGAGAGAGTTACCATTTTTGTATAATCAATGGTGTAGTGTGTTAAGATGGGAAAAAGAGACAAGGCCATTTTTGCGTTCAAGAGAATTTTTATGGCAAGAAGGACATACGATTCATGAAACAGCAGAAGAAGCTAAAAAATTTACGTTAGATATGTTAGAAGTATATGCAGAGATTGTTGAAAATTTATTAGCTATACCAGTATTAAAAGGACAAAAAACTAAAAAGGAACAATTTGCAGGAGCTGAAGCAACTTATACAATTGAAACGTTAATGCATGATGGTAGGGCTTTACAAGGAGGAACTTCACATTATTTTGGACAAAACTTTACAAAACCATTCGAAATAAAATTCCAAAATAGAAATGGAGATCAAGAATATGCTTATCAAACTTCATGGGGAATTAGTACAAGATTAATAGGTGCAGTTATTATGGCACATGGAGATAATAGAGGATTAAAATTACCACCGCTTGTAGCTCCAATTCAAGCAGTGATTGTACCAATTGCACAGCAAAAAGCAGGTGTATTAGAGGAAGCTAATAAATTAAATGAAAGATTAAGCAAAAAATTTAGAATGAAATTAGATGACAGAGATAATTATTCTGTAGGATATAAATTTAATGACTGGGAAATGAGAGGCGTACCAGTTAGAATTGAAATGGGACCTAGAGATATAGAAAATGGAGAAGCTGTTTTGGTTAGAAGAGATACTTCAGAAAAAATTTCTGTAAAAATAGAAGAAATTGAAGAAAAATTAGAACAACTATTAAAAGACATTCAAACTTCTATGTATGAAGTATGTAAAAAAAGAATGGAAGAAAAAACTACAGTTGCACACAATATGGAAGAATTAAAGAAAAATTTAGAAGAAAATCAAGGGTTTGTAAAAACCATGTGGTGTGGAAGTCAAGAATGTGAAGATAAGGTGAAAGAAATAACAGGTGCTCCATCAAGATGTATGCCTTTTGAGCAAGAACACTTAGGAGATACTTGTGTATGTTGTGGTAAACCAGCAACGAAAATGATCGTTTGGGGAAGACAATATTAGTAAAAAAGGAAGTAGTATATTGAAACTACTTCTTTTTTTGTTGAATAGAATAAAAACACACTACACAGAAAAATTGCATAGCAATTTTTCATGTCGATAAATCTTTTGTTTCTTTGAGAACTTAAATATATGTCTTATATAGTAGAAGAAAAATCCTCTCGGGTTGCTTCTATTAATTTTTTATCTTCATCATCTAAATTTTCTAAAGAAAAATCAAGTAGTTCAATGACTGCTTTATTAAAAGAAATATTTTTTAAATTTGCTAAAAGTTGAATATCATTAACAAGATTTTCTGGTAGTCTAAGGGTTTTTGTAATACCACTATGATTTCTAGGAATTTTCAATTTTTGCAAAATTATCACCACCAATCGAAAAGATATATTTCTTATAATATTTTACAATTAAAAAACAATGAAATATGCACCTAAAAATACTTGCAAAAATATTGCACTAAATGTATAATAAGAATATAGATACAAAACAAAGGAAATAAAAAAACAAAAGTATAAAACCTAACTGCAAAATCTTAGATAAATAAAGGAGAAATACGGATGAGTTTAAAGAAAAACGATAAAAAATATTTGTCTAAAAAATATGAAATTGAAATTAAAAGTAGCACTAAGAGTGATATTTTAAAGATAACTATTATGATAATTATTCTTTTTTTGACACTATTTTGGTTTGTGATAACAAAATTCATAGAAAAAAAGATTAATTTGACAAAAACGATAACGATAAAAATATATACAAAAAAACAATAAAAAATACAAATTGTAATTCAAATAAATAAAATGAATAAAAAATTTGAAATAAAAGTAAAAAAATTTATACATGCAAAGAAATTATATATTTCTTTGCATGTGCTAATCATTAAAATTCACAATTTTTAGGTGTTCTAGGGAAAGGAATTACGTCACGAATATTTTGCATACCAGTTAAATACATAATAGCTCTTTCAAATCCTAGTCCAAAACCTGCATGGTTACAGCTACCATATTTTCTTAAATCTAAATACCAAGTATAACTGTCAATATCCATATTTAAATCTTTCATTCTTTTTAGTAATTTATTATAATCTTCTTCTCTTTGACTACCGCCAATAATTTCTCCAATTCCGGGAGCTAATAGGTCAGCTGCTGCAACGGTTTTGCCATCTGGGTTTTGTTTCATATAAAAAGCTTTAATATCCATTGGATAATCTGTTACAAATACAGTTTTTTTAAAGATCTGTTCACAAAGATATCTTTCATGTTCTGTTTGTAAGTCAACCCCCCAAGATACTTTGAATTCGAATTTATCATTTGCTTTTTCTAACTCTTTGATAGCATCTGTATATGAAATTCTAGCAAAGTCAGAATGAATGACATTATTTAATCTTTCTAATAATCCTTTGTCTACGAAATTATTAAAGAATTCCATTTCTTCTTTACAGTTTTCTAATACATAAGAAAAAGTATATTTAAGCATTTCTTCTGCTAAGTCCATATCATCATTTAAGTCTGCAAAACAAATTTCTGGTTCGATCATCCAAAATTCTGCGGCGTGTTTTACTGTATTTGAATTTTCTGCTCTGAAAGTTGGACCAAATGTATATACATTTCTAAAAGCAGTTGCGTATGTTTCTGCATTTAATTGACCACTTACAGTTAAATGTGCAGGTTTTCCAAAGAAATCTTTTGAATAATCTATTTGTCCATCTTCTGTTTTTGGAACATTTGCAAGATCAAAAGAATTTACATTAAACATTTCTCCGGCACCTTCTGCATCACTAGAAGTAAGGATAGGTGTATGTACATAAACAAATCCTTTTTCTTGAAAGAATTTATGAATAGCATATGCAAATGTACTTCTTACACGGAATACTGCATTAAAAGTATTTGTTCTAGGACGAAGATGAGAAATTGTTCTCAAGTATTCAAAAGAATGTCTCTTTTTTTGAAGTGGATATTCTAAATCACATAAATTTAAAATTTCGATGTTACTTGCTTGAATTTCAAAAGGTTGTTTTGCATTTTCAGTAATGACAAAAGTACCAGTAACCTTTATAGAAGAACTAATTGATAGTTTTGCAATTTCAGCAAAATTTTCTAATTTGTCACTAAATACAATTTGCACATTTTTGAAAAAAGAACCATCATTTAATTCAATAAATCCAAAGGTTTTTGAATCACGAATTGTTCTTACCCAACCTTCTAGTGTGATTGTTTTGTCTTTATATTCATTTGTGTTTTTATATAAATCTTTAACTAATAATTTTTTCATAATATGAAACCTCCATTTGAAAATATACTTTTTAGTTTACAAGAATTAACAAATGTAATTATACCCTAAAAAGCTTAAGAATACAACAGTTTTGAAAAATATTCATGTAAAGAATATTTGAAAAGATGGCATGATTTTTTTCTCCGTCCCCAAAATCATTTTACTGGAAATTTCTTCTTTCTCAAAATTTAATAAAAATATTAAAAAAAGACATACTAATATTACAAAATAAAAAAGGAGGAAATTAAAAAATGAAAAAAATAGTGAATATATTACTTATTTTATCAATAATATTTACTTTTATTCTATTATTTAATACAAAACCAGTACAAGCAGCTGCATTAGATGATATAGAAATTTCTACAAATAAAGATACTGTAAATCCCGGAGATACAATCGTACTCACAATTGCTTTTGGAAAACCATTAGGAGCATATACATTTGATATTGCATATGATAATAATTTATTAGAATATGTGGAAACAGATGGTGGAACACCAAATGATAATGGAACAAGAGTAAGAGTTGTTTTTTATGATTCAACTGGCGGAACAAATCCAAAAGAAAGTATGAGCATAACTTTTAGAGCAAAAGAAGGAATTATTACATCAAATCCAACAGATTTAGCAGTAACTGCAGAAGGATTAGCAAATCCAGATGCTAGTGAAAATTATGATGATATAACGACTGCTTTAGAGAAAAATATTGTGGTAGAGCCAAGATATGAAGATTACAAATTCGATTTATCTTATACAGGTGGACCAATTGTAAATGAAGAAAAAGAAATGACACTTTCTTTAACTTCAAGTATGGGAAAAAATTATGAACATGCTAGAATTATAGCAGAGGCAACAACTCCTGATGGAGGAAATGTACAATTAAAAGGAACAGATGAAACACAAACAGAATATGATTTGATTGACAGCGGTTGGGGTGATCCATCTGGTTATAAAATTGGTGGACAAAATGTCAATAAAGTATTAAATCTTAGAGGTATCTTTGATAAAGCAGGGGAATATAGAATTACATTTAAATTAATTGATAGAGATGCATCAGATGCGGTAATTGTAGAAAATAGTTTTACAGTAACAGTTACAGATACAGAAACAACACCGCCAGAAGAAACACCAGAAGGTGAAGTAGAGGGAACAACTGAAGAAAATAATACACAAGCAAAAGAAGAAGAAAATCTACCAACACAATTACCAAAAACTGGTATGAATATGTATATTCCAATAGGAATTATTATAATTGCTATAGTTAGCACAACTTTGTATATTGGCATGAAGAAAAAGAATAGATAGAAAGAATATAAGTGAAAACGAAAGATAGAAAAAATAAATATATTCTTAGAATCATAATAATTGTTGTGTTTGTGATAGTTATTGTATTTGCTAGTCAAGTCATATTAGAAAAGCAAAGTAACAAAACAGATAAAAATATACAAACAAGTTTAGTGAAAAATACAAATATAAAAAATGAAACACAAGAGAAATCAATTATGGAACAAGAAAATATAAAACAAGATACCAAACAAGTAGAAACAAATATTTTGACACAGTATAAAGGTTATCCAGTAATTGCAAAATTAGAAATACCAAAAATAAACTTAGAAACTTATGTGATTTCCGAATATAGTGAACAAGCATTAAAGATATCTGTTACAAAATTTTATGGGGGAAATCCTAATGAAGAAGGAAATTTTTGTATTGCTGGACACAATTATATAACAAAAAATATGTTTCATGATTTGAAGAAGTTATCTATTGGAGATACTTTTACATTAATAGATGCAAATAATAATGAAGGGATTTATCAAATATATTTAGTAGAAACGGTAGAACCAAATGAAACACAATGTTTATCTCAAAAAACAGAGGGCAAAACAGAAGTGACATTAATTACCTGTACAACTGATTCATCTAAAAGAATTATTGTGAAAGCAGTAAAAATATAAAATAATAAAAAGGTATCAAGCAGGTCATAGGTTATGTTCCTGCTTGAACTTTAAAATACATAAAACATAATAGGAGTAAGATATGATAAAAAAGAAAATTAGATATGGATTATGTGTCATTATGATAATTTTATTAACCATATATATAGTTAATGAAAAATATGTGGTAGCGGCAAATAAACTAGAAGGAATAGAAAATTTTCCAGAAAGTTATAGGGGATATTTAGAAGAATTGAAAAAAAATCATCCCAATTGGACATTTACAGCTTTATATACAAATTTAGATTGGGAATATGTTATACAAAATGAAAACAAGTTTGGAAAAAATTTAGTTCCTAAATCTTATAATGATAGATGGAAAAATACAAATCCCGGAGAATATAATGTAGAAGTGGATAGTGGTTGGGTAGATTGTTCAAAACAGTCATTATTGTATACAATAGATCCACGAAATTTTTTAAATGAAGTGAGAATTTTTCAATTTGAGGAATTGTCATTTAATGATAAAAGTAATTCTATAGATGGAATCGAAAAAATATTATATGGTACAGAGTTTTATAATCAAATTGTTAGTTATTTAACATCAAGCGGAAGTACAGTTACTATGAATAAAAAATATTCAGATTTAATTTATAGTGCAGGTATTCAATCAAAAGTGAGTTCTTATCATTTAGCATCTAGAATCAAACAAGAGGTAGGACCATTTTTATCGCATAGTTCGATTAGTGGAAAAGTATCAGGATATGAAGGATTATACAATTTTTATAATATTGGAGCTACGAGTTCATCAGAACCTATGGGGGCTATTATTAATGGATTAAAATATGCTAAAGATGGAAAGGGAGCAAGTGAAGAGACAAAAAGAAAATATCTTATTCCTTGGAATACTAAAGAAAGAGCTATTACTGGTGGAGGTATTTTTATTGGTTCGAGTTATATTAATATAGGACAAAATAACATCTATTTACAGAAATTTCATGTTCATGATACGAATAATGGAGAACTATTTTGGCATCAATATATGACAAATGTGTTAGCACCATATAGTGAATCTAATATCATTTATAAGGGATATGCCAATAGTAATTTATTAGATTTGAATATGAACTTTATAATCCCTGTGTATAATAACATGCCTGAAATACCAGCAGAAAGTCCGGCTATCAATCCTTCGGATTATGAAAAAGATAATACTAAAGTATATGCAAATGTGGAAACAAGTTTAAATGTAAGAAGTGGTCCAAGTACTAGTTATGAAAAAATAGCCAGTGTTTCAAAAAATGAAACCATGACAAGAATTGCAAAAGGAAAGCAAAGTGGAGAATTATGGGATAGAGTGATTTTAGAAAATGGAATGATAGGGTATGTATTTCAAAATTATATAGACGAATTACCAGAAATTGAAGTAGAAAAAATAAACATATCAGTAGATAATCCAGTCATTCAAAAAAATGAAATTCATAAATTAAATATAGAAATTTATCCAAAAGAAGCTGAAGATCAGAGAGTAGAATATATTTCTAGTAATGAAAAAATTGTTAAAGTAGATAGTAATGGAAATCTATATGGTGTATCTTCTGGAAAGGCAACCATTACTGTAAGAGCAATTTCAAATGGTGTACAAGCAAATATCGATATAGAAGTGTATAGTAAAGTTACAGGAGTAGAAGTAAATGCAGAAACAATTACTTTGCAAGAAGGAGAGCAATATCAAATTCTTGCCAATATTCAACCAGAGGATGCCAATAATAAAACAGTGCAATATGTGTCTGAAAATATCAATGTTGCAACTGTGGATGATGCAGGAATAATAACAGCAGTTCAAACAGGAAACACGAATATACAGGTTTTTTCAGAGGAAGATGAAGATATTAATCAGTCGATTCAGGTACATGTAATAGAAAAGATTGCAGAAGAGGATTTACATTTTGGTGAAAATATAAATGTTAGTGGAAATGAAATTAGTGGAATTGAAGAAGAAAATAGAACAGTAGAAAAATTACTAGAAAATATTATTGTTAGTGAAAAATATCAAGTGAAAATTGTGGACAAAACAGGAAATATATTACAAAATCAAAATTTGGTAGGAACAGGTTCAAAAGTTCAAATTTATACCAATACAGATAGTCAAACTTTAGTGGCAGAGTATCAAATTTTAATTTATGGTGATGTTGATGGAAATGGAAAAATTAATAGTGTAGATTTATTAAAATTACAAAGACATATATTAGAATTAGAAGAATTGAATTTTTTATCTCAAAAGGCGGGAAATATTAATAAAAATGGAAAAAAGCCAACATCAGTAGATTTGTTGTTAATTCAAAGACATATACTAGGGCTAAAACAGATTGTACAATGATTTTATAAAATTCGAGATATCTGTATAAAACATTTTATTCATTCTTTCGTTCACATTCGTAATTTCATAAAATCTTTTATACAATATCTAAAAAATAAGAATACAGTAATATAAGAAAGGAAGAAGGATTTTGAAAAAGATAGTAATTTTTCTGATGATACTGTTTATGTTAATCGATATAAATATAATGACATTAGCTGTGGAAAATGAAAAACAGGATAATGTTTATTTGAATGTGGCAAATACAGAAATAAAAAATGGAGAAGAGTTTAGCTTTACAATAAACTTAGCGAATATTAATGTAGCAGCATTTGATATCAATATATATTTTAATAATGAATTATTAGAATATGTTTCAGGACCTGAAAATACAAATGTGGTTGGAAGTAAAATCATAACAGTTTGGTATGATGAAACAGGAGGACAAAATGCAAAACAAAATTGTGAATTGGTAAAGTATACATTTAAAGCAAAAGAAATAGGTAGTGAATATATTGCAATTCAAGGAGAATTCTACAATGCTGAAGGCACTCAAGTACAGAGTTTTACAGATGGAATAGAAATAATCGGAAATGAAGAAAAACAAACAGAAATTATTGAACTTTCTGAGGAAAGTCAAGTGACAAGTAATAATTCAAAACTAGAAATATTACGATTGAATCATGAAGGTATGACTCCTGAATTTTCTCCAGATATAACAGAATATTATTTTTTAACAGAAAACTTATCTGCACTAGAAGTAACAGCAATTCCAAAGAATACAAATGCGAAAGTTAGTATTACTGGAAATACTAGTTTTCAAGAAGGACTGAATAGTATTACAATAGAAGTGACTTCACAAGATACAACAACTAAAACACAATATACAATTTTTGTTACGAAAACAAAAGATTTGGAAAAAGCAAATGCAAATTTAGAAACATTAGCAATTGAAAATGTGACATTAGAACCTGAATTTATAAATGATATATATCAATATCATGCTATAGTTTCAAATACGACTGAAAATTTGAATATTTTAGCTATACCAGAAAAACAAAATGCAAAAGTAGAAATAACAGGAGGAGAAGTCCTACAAATTGGGAACAATCTAATAAATGTTCAAGTAATTGCTGAAAATGGATATACCACAAAACAATATAAGGTAAATATTTATAGAAGGAGTGAGGAGGAACAAAAAATAGCAGAAGAAGAAACAAAAGTAAATATGCAAAAATTAAGTGCTATTTTAGAGGAACAAGATGAAAGACAAGAGGAACAGAAACAAAGTGAAAATAATATTATTGAAAATATAGAAAAAAATTTATGGTTTATCATTATTTATGGTATTTTTTCTGTCATAATTGTAATCATTGTGATTTATAGAATAAAAAAAGAAAAAATGGAAAAAATGAGAAAAGCAAATAAATTATAAAAAAGTATTTACGAATTGCTATTAAGTTGGTATAATGCTTATATAAATTTGGAGGTGATAAGGATGAAATATAGATGTATGGCATGTGGATATATTTATGATGACGAAGCAGAAGGGGTAAAATTTGAAGATTTACCAGAGGATTGGGTTTGTCCTTTATGTGGAGTTGGAAAAGATATGTTTGAAAAAGTAGAAGAATAGATTTTTCTATACAATAAAAAAGTTGTATACAAAGATTTTGTATACAACTTTTTGCGCTTCTTCGAGAACTTAAATATATCGTTAATTTAGAAAAGTAGAGAAAAGTTCTCGCGAATCGAGATTTGCCCAGATGGACTAATTAATTAAGTCCATACAAATTTCCATCAACTAAAAGTTTAGCTCTTTTAGCTGTTTTTTCATCAGCATGTAGTGCATTTTCTAAGAACTCAGGATGTTTAATTAAAAATTGTTTCATTGTTTCATCAGGATTTTCAAAGAATTTTTGCAACATTTCTAATTGAGCTTCATTAATAATTCCATTTTTATAAGCAGTTTCAAATAATGTATTATCTACATTAACTAAAGAAAAAGCTTGTACACCTTCAGCTTCGATTTTTTCTTTTCCACCTTGCATACGATCAACAACAACACAAGACCAACACATTTGTCCACCCATGTTTTTTATAGCAGGTATCCAAGCTCTAATATAACTAGAAGCAACGGTTACCAAATCAGCAATATGTAATACTTTTTTATTCTCAATATTAGTTATTGTTTCTGTTTTTTCAAACTTACTGTTACTTACAACAGTAGATAAATCTTTATAAATAGAAATATGAGGTTTGTCTAAAAGATAAGCAATCATATTTGAGAAAAACCAATCTCTTCTTTCACCACCAGAAATATAATCAATTTCTTCCACATTTATATTTTTCATAATATAATCTTTCATAGTATCGATAACATTATGATAAATTTCATTTTCTTTGTATTGTTTTAAAACTCTTTGAAATACTTTTTCTGGTAATGTGATTTTATCATTTAAACATTCATCAATAAAAGCTAATAGTTCACTTGCTTCTTTTTCGCTTCCATAAACAAAATGAGTATTGATAAAATATGGTCCTATTTTACCAGATGTATACCAAAAAGGTTTGTTTGCTTCACAAAATCTTACAGCTTTTGTTTCAAATAAATATGACATAATATCAGACATAAAAATTCCTCCTTAAAATTACTAGAAATATGATAATATAAAAAGAAGAATAAGTCAAGAGATGTCATGGGGCGGAGAGGGATGATTTTGGGGACGGAGCAGATGATTTTGGGGACGGAGCAGAAAATCATCATCTATATAAAGATTTTTTATATGATTTTTTATAAAATAAATGATGATTTTCTGCTCCGTCCCCAAAATCATCTGCTCCGTCCCCAAAATCATCCCTCTCCGCCCCATGACATCTCTTGACTTTTGAGGCTTTTTTCTGTATAGTATTAAGAGATTAAATTAAAGGAGGAAAACATGAAACATTTAATTGATATCAAAGATTTATCAACAGAAGAAATTGACGAACTTATTAAAGTAGCAAAAGATATAATGGACAATAGAGAAAAATATGCAAAAAAATGTGAAGGAAAAAAATTAGCAACTTTATTTTATGAACCAAGTACAAGAACAAGATTGAGTTTTGAAGCAGCTATGATGGAATTAGGAGGAAATGTATTAGGATTTTCTTCTGCAAATTCTAGTTCAGCAGCTAAAGGAGAAAGCGTTGCAGATACAGTAAGAGTAATTGGTGGATATGCAGATATTATTGCTATGAGACATCCAAAAGAAGGAGCACCATTAGTTGCTGCCATGAAATCAGAAGTACCAATTATTAATGCTGGTGATGGAGGACATAATCATCCAACACAAACATTAACTGATTTATTAACAATTCAATGTGAAAAACACAGATTATCTGATTTAACAATAGGAATCTGTGGTGATTTAAAATTCGGAAGAACTGTTCATTCTTTAATAACAGCAATGTCAAGATATACAAATATTAAATTCGTATTAATTTCACCAAATGAATTAAAAATACCAGATTATGTAAAAACAGATATATTAGAAAAAAATCATATGGAATATGTAGAAATAAATGATATGGAAACATATATGCAAGATTTAGATATTTTATACATGACAAGAGTACAAAAAGAAAGATTTTTTAATGAAGAGGATTATATTAGATTAAAAGATTATTATATCTTAAACAAAGAAAAATTAGAAAAAGCAAAAGAAAACCTATGTATTATGCACCCATTACCAAGAGTAAATGAGATATCAGTAGATGTGGATGATGACAATAGAGCATGTTATTTCAAACAAGCAAAATATGGCAAATTTATTCGTATGGCACTAATTTTAAAACTTTTGGAGGTGAAATAAGATGAATATAGATAGTATTAAAAATGGATATGTAATAGATCATATAGAAGCAGGAAAAAGCTTTGAAATATACAATTACCTAAACTTGGGAGAATTAGATACATCAGTAGCTATTATCAAAAATGCAAAAAGTAATAAGACAGGAAAAAAGGACATCATAAAAATTGATGAAAATTTAGATATCAATTTAGATATATTAGGATACTTAGATCCAAACATTACTGTTAATAAAATTCAGAATGGAGAGATTGTAGAGAAATTCCATCCAGAACTTCCAGAGAAATTAGTAAATGTTGTTAAATGTAAAAATCCAAGATGTATTACATCAATAGAACAAGAATTACCACATATTTGTGAATTAACAGATAGAGAAAAAGTGGTATATAGATGTAAATATTGTGAGGAACAAGTAAATAGATAAGATAAGCATATGAAAAATCTAAATGAGGTCAAGAAAGAAGTAGATTTTTTCTATACAATAAAAAAGTAGGAAAGGAAGATATGTAAATGAAATTATTATTAAAAAATGGACATGTGATTGATTATAAAAATCAATTAAATGATAAATATGATATTTTAATAGAAGATGATAAGATAGTAAAGGTTGAAAAAAATATTCATGAAACAGTTGACAAAGAAATTGATTGTACAAATTTAAATATCATACCGGGTATGATAGATATACATTGTCATTTGAGAGAGCCGGGAGGAGAGCATAAAGAGACAATAGAAACTGGATCAAAAAGTGCGGTTGCAGGTGGATTTACAACAATTTGTCCAATGCCAAATACAAAACCAACACCAGACAATGTAGAAACATTAACATATATTATAAATGAAGCAAAAAGAGTAAATTTATGTAATGTTTTACCATATGCATCTGTTAGTAAAGGGGAAAAGGGAGAAGAATTAGTAAATTTTGAAGAATTAAAAAAAGCAGGAGCAATTGCTTTTTCTGATGATGGTATGCCAGTTGTTAATAGCAGAATGATGAGACAAGCTATGATAGAAGCAGATAAATTAGGAACATATGTAGCATCACATTGTGAGGAAAAATCTGTATCAGCAGGTGCTATAAATAATGGACCTGTAGCAGAACAATTAGGAGTACAAGGTGTATTACCAGAAGCAGAAGAAATCATGGCAGCAAGAGAAATTGTTATATCAGAAACAAATGGTGTAAGAGGACATATTTGTCATATTAGTACAAAAACAAGTAAAGATATGATACGAGACGCTAAAAAAAGAGGAGTAAAAATAACTTGTGAAACTTGTCCACACTATTTTACTTTCACAGTAGACGAAGTATTGAAATCAGGAACAAATGCGAAAATGAATCCTCCACTAAGAGAAGAAAAAGATAGACAAGCTATTATTGAAGGATTAAAAGAAGGAACAATTGATTGTATCATCACAGACCATGCACCACATGCAGAAGCAGAGAAAAATGTGGAATTGTCAAAAGCACCAAATGGAATTATTGGATTCGAAACAGCACTTTCAGCTGAAATTATGAATTTAGTAGATCCGGGACATATTGATTATCTAAATCTAGTAAGACTTACTTCTTATACACCTTCAAAATTATTACATATTGATAATGAAAGAGGAACTATAGAAGCAGGAAAAATGGCAGATATTACTATATTTGACCCAAATGAAGAATATGTATATACAAAAGAAATGATAGTTTCAAAATCTAAGAATAGTCCATTTATTGGAAAAACATTAAAAGGAAAAGTAAAATACACAATTGTTAATGGAAGTGTTGTATATGAAGGATAAAAAAATATTTTTTATACAATATCCAAAATGTTCTACTTGTAAAAAGGCAAGACAATGGTTAGAAAAAAACAATATCGCATTTCAAGATAGAAATATTATTTTAGAAACCCCAACAGAAAAAGAATTAGAAACATGGATAAAAGAAAGTGGATATGAAATAAAGAAATTTTTTAACACAAGTCGGGTTAAAATATAAAGAATTAAATTTGAAAGAAAAATTACCAACAATGTCAGACGAGGAAAAAGTAAAATTATTAGCATCTGATGGGATGTTAATCAAAAGACCATTACTTGTGACAAAAGAGAAAATATATATAGGCTTTAAGGAAAGAGAATGGGAGGAATTAATATAACGTAAAATGAAATTAATAGGTGTAACAGGAAAATCAGGTGCAGGAAAAACAACATTTTCAGATTATTTAAAGGAGAATAGCAAAGACATAGAAGTAATACATATAGATGATTTGCTAAGAGATATAAAATTAAAATATTTTAAATTTTTAATGAAAAAAGATAAAAATGGGGAAAAAACAAAAGTTGATTCTAAATTGAAAAATTATATATATAAGACAAAACCTATATTTTTTATGTTTTCAAAATTTAGAGCAAAATTGATTGAACCAGCTTTAAATAGAAGGCTAAGAGAATTACAGGGAAAGAGAATTGTCATAATAGATGATATATTTATTAAATATCACAAAATATATAAAGATTTTAAACAAATTTATCTAGTAGAAAGAACTTATGTGGATAGAAGAAGGTCATTGAAGCAAAGAGATGAAATAACAAAAGAGGAGATTGTTGCTTATGATATGGCACATTTTACAGGAAATTATAAAGAAATAAAAGATGATAAAAGAGTCATTAAAATACAGAATAATAGTAATGAAGAAGCTTTAAGAAAAAAAGCTAGAGAAGTATATTTAGAAAAAATGTTGTCTGAAAGAGAAAAGCTGTTAAGAGAAAACAAAGTAATTAAATTAGAAAAAGTTAGAGTAGCTTCAAAAGAACAAACACCAAAAATAAAGGAGGCGGAATTTTTAAGATGAAAAATATGATGGACAAATTAATTGATAAAATCAAGGAAACCAATAATCCAACTGTTATTGGTCTGGATCCTAGATATGAAATGATACCAGAATGTATTAAAAGTAAATATGAAGAAAATTTAGAAGGTGTAGCTAAAGCTATACTAGAATTTAATAAAGCATTAATAGATGCTATATATGATATCATCCCAGCAATAAAACCTAATGTTGCATTTTATGAAATGTATGGGTTAGAAGGAATGAAAACTTTTGAGGAAACTTGTCAATATGCAAAAGAAAAAGGGATGCTAGTAATTGCAGATATCAAAAGAGGAGATATTGGAAGTACAGCTAAAGCGTATTCAAATGCTTTTTTAGGAAGGACAAAAATAGGGGAGAATGAAGTAAGTATCTATGATGTAGATTTTGTAACATTAAACCCATATATGGGAATAGATGCTATAAAACCATTTATAGAGGATTGTCAAAAATATAATAAGGGAGTATTTATTATTGATAAAACATCAAATCCATCATCAGGGGATTTACAAGACTTAACATTAGAAAATGGAGAAGAAGTGTACACAAAAGTAGCAAAACTTGTGGAAGAATGGGGAAAAGATTTAAGAGGAAAATATGGATATAGTAGTATTTCAACTGTTGTGGGAGCAACATATCCAAAACAATTACAGGATTTAAGAAAAGCTGCACCACATACATTTTTCTTGATTCCGGGCTATGGTGCACAAGGCGGAAAAGCAGAAGATATTGCTTTAGGATTTGACGAAAATGGAATTGGTGGAATTATAAATAGTTCTAGAGGATTAATGTGTGCATATAAGTCAGATTTATGGAAAAATACTTATGAAGAAAAGGATTTTGCAAAGGCAACAAGGGCAGAGGCAATTAGAATGAGAGATGAATTAAATACTGCAATAGAACAGAAGAAATAGGAAAAGTATTACCGAAAAGGGAGAAATGAAAAATGAAAGCAGGTAAAGATTATATTGGTGTAGGATGTGGAGCATTTATTATTAATGAAAACGGACAATTATTATTACAAAAAAGAAACAAAGAACCAGAAAAAGGATATTGGAGTATACCGGGAGGAAAATTAGAATGGATGGAAACTTTTGAAGATGCAGTCAAAAGAGAAGTGAAAGAAGAATGTGATGTCGAAATCAGAGTGGGAAAATTATTAGGAATTTGTGACCACATTGTAAAAAATGACAATCAACATTGGGTATCTCCAAGCTTTTTATGTACAATAACAGAAGGAATTCCTAAAATTATGGAACCGACTAAACACACAGATATGAAATGGTTTGATTTAGATAGATTACCAGAAAACCTAACCATTACAACACAAGATGCTATAAATGCCTATAGAAAACAAAAAATAGATTAAAGGAGGTAAAACAATGCCAAAACAAGTATTAGCAAAATTAGTGGAAAAACAAGAAGTCATTAAAGGAATTTATAAATTTAGTGTAAAGGCAAGTGAAATTGTAGAAACTGCTAAACCGGGAAATTTTATAGAAATTAGAGTGACAGATCAAGTAGAGCCATTTTTAAGAAGACCAATTAGTATTTATAATTTAGATAGAAAAAATGGTATTTTAGAATTTATATTTCAAGTAAAAGGAAAAGGAACAGAACTATTAGCAAGAAAAGAAGTAGGAGATAAAATTGATATTATAGGACCATTAGGTTATGGTACATTTAAAATAGATAAGTATAATAAAATAGCTGTTATCGGAGGGGGAATTGGAATTTTTCCTTTGTATGAATTAGCTAAAGAAGCAAAAATGCAAAAGAAACAAGTAAATGGTTATTTAGGATTTAGAAATCAAGATTTTGTTATGCTAGAGAAAGAGTTTGAAGAAGTTACAGATAAACTAACAATTACAACAGATGATGGAAGTTATAAAAATAAAGGATTTGCAATTAATTATTTAATGGAAGATATGGAAAAAGAACAATATGATTGTATTTATGCTTGTGGACCACTTCCAATGTTAAAAGCAGTCCAAAAATATGCAAATGAAAATCATATAGAATGTCAACTATCATTAGAAGAAAAGATGGGATGTGGATTAGGCGTATGCTTAGGATGTGCAGTAAAAACAGCAAGTAGTCCAAAAGATGCACCTGAATATTTCCATGTTTGTAAAGGTGGACCTGTATTTAATAGCAGAGATGTAGAAATATAGAAAAGGCATTATAATATAGCTATAAAATTCGTCAAAATATGAAATATATATTAGATATAAAAAGAAAGAGGAATTCAAAATGCCGGGATTTACTATACATATTGCGATTGCAAAAGAATATGCAAGAAAACATAAAGAAGAGATAAGAAATATAGATGAATTTATAGAAGGGACAATTGCTCCTGATTATATTCCAATAGAAAATAAAAATATTTCCAAAAGTATGACACATTATGGATATTGGGGAGATTGGACAAGAGATGACCAAAAAATTTATTTAGAAGCTTTTTTGAAGGATTCAAAAGTAGATTTAGCTATAGACTATTGGAAAGGATATTTCATCCATTTATTAGCAGATGATTATTTTGATAGAATTTATTTTAGGCAAGAAGCAGTGAAAGCAAAGGAAAATAATGAAACATTTCATAGAGATTATGATTGTTTAAATGCAAAAATTGTTGAGAAATATAAAATCAAAACAATAGAAAAGATACAAAAATATATGCAGTGCATAGCAGAAAAACCTAGATATTTAGATATGGATAAAATCTTAAAATTTATAGAAGATATATCAAATATGAATTTGAAAGAGCAGGAAATATTTATAAAACAAAAATGTAAGAGAATTGATTAGAAATTATAAAAAGAAAGGAAGGAAACATATGAATACAAAGGTGAATTTTGCAGGAATAGAAATGAAAAATCCAGTAACCGTTGCATCTGGTACATTTGGTTATGGGAGAGAATATGCTGACTTTTTTGATTTAGGAAAACTAGGAGCTATTATTACAAAAGGTACATCTTTAAAGCCAAAAAGTGGAAATAAACCATCAAGAGTATGTGAAACGGCTAGTGGAATGTTAAATAGTATAGGACTTCAAAATCCGGGAGTAGAATATTTTGCAAATAATGATTTACCATTTTTAAGAAAATTTGATACAAAAATCATTGTAAATGCTTGTGGAAGTTCAATTGACGAATATGTAGAATTATGCAAAATACTAAATAATTTAGATATTGATGGTGTAGAATTAAACTTATCTTGCCCAAATGTAAAAGAAGGTTGTATGGCATTTGGGAACACATATGAAGGTGTAAAAAAAGTGACAAGTGAGGTAAGAAAAGTATTAGACAAACCGCTAATTGTAAAACTAACACCAAATGTAACAGATATAGCAGGAATTGCAAAAGGAGTAGAAGATGGTGGGGCAGATGCTGTATCATTAATTAATACTTTATTGGCAATGAAGATAGATATTTATAAAAGAAAACCAGTTCTTGCTAATAATACAGGTGGATTGTCAGGACCAGCCATTAAGCCAGTTGCTGTAAGAATGGTGTACCAAGTGGCACAAGCAGTGAATATTCCAATTATGGGATTAGGAGGAATTGTATCTGGAGAAGATGCTATTGAATTTATGTTAGCAGGTGCAACAACAGTTTCAATAGGAGCTGGTAACTTCATAGACCCATATACAAGTGTGAAAGTTGTTGAAGGAATTGAAGAATATATGAGAAAATGTAATGTAGATGATATTAATGATATTATTGGAAAAGTTGAGATGAATTAGAAAAATATTAAGGGGAAGTTTATGAAAAAAACAAAAAAAGGTGTAATAGTAATTCTTTCGATAATACTCATAATATTCATAGTGCTCATAGGATATATGATTTATGAACATTGTACGGAATTTCACTTAGACAATGCTAATAAGTATTTGGTAACAACAGATACAAAATTTTTAACAATGAGAAATGATGGTGGCTCACATGAAGATATATATTATGGTATTGATTTAGAAAAAAGAAAAGTTACCAAGTATTACGAAATTATAAGAGCAAATATGAGTAGTATATTTCATATAAATACAAGAGCAATTGAATTTAATAAGAATTTAACAGAAAATGATGCAAACAAGTTAGAAGAATTATTAAGTAATACATCTTTAGAAAATTATAATGAAGAATATACCAAGGAAAAAGAAGAACAAAATACAAAAGAAAATATTACACAAGGATTTAAACTAGATAGTGAGAATTCATATTATACAGTTGAAAATATGAATTATGGAGAAATAAAGGTATATAGCGAAAAGTTCAAAGAAGCATTTTTAGATATAGTAGAGGATTAGTAAAAATGATAATATAGAACTAAAATTTTATAGCAAAATAGGAAAGAATACTTGAAAAGTATTCTTTTTTGGTATAGAATAAAAAAGGTCTAAGTAAGACTAAAAATAAAAGTCAAAGACTTTTAAATATAAAGGAGGAATTTTTATGTCAGTAAAACTAGGAATTAATGGTTTTGGAAGAATTGGAAAATTATCATTCCAAGCAGCATTAGCTAAAGAAGGAGTAGAGGTTGTAGCAGTAAATGACCCATTTGTTACAGCAGATTACATGGCATATATGACAAAATTTGATACAGTACACGGAAGATTTAATGGAAGCATAGAAGAAAAAGATGGAAACTTAGTAGTAAATGGAAAAGAAATAAAAGTATATAATGAAATGGATCCACACAATATCCCATGGGGAGAATTAGGTGTTGAATATGTATTAGAATGTTCAGGAGTATTTACAACAATGGAAAAAGCACAAGCACACTTAGATGCAGGAGCAAAACAAGTTGTTATCAGTGCTCCATCAAAAGATGCACCAATGTTTGTTATGGGAGTTAACAATACAGAATATAAACCAGAAATGAATATCGTATCAAATGCATCATGTACAACAAACTGTTTAGCACCACTTGCTAAAGTTATCAATGATAAATTTGGTATTACAGAAGGATTAATGACAACAGTACATGCAACAACAGCAACACAAAAAACAGTTGACGGAGCTTCTAAAAAAGATTGGAGAGGTGGTAGAGCAGCAGCTGCAAACATTATCCCATCTTCAACAGGAGCAGCAAAAGCAGTTGGAAAAGTTATTCCTTCATTAAATGGAAAATTAACAGGTATGTCATTTAGAGTACCAACAGTTGATGTTTCAGTTGTTGACTTAACATGTAATTTAGCAAAACCAACAACATATGAAGAAATTTGTAAAGCTATGAAAGAAGCTTCTGAAAATGAATTTAAAGGAATCATCGAATATACAGATGAACCAGTTGTTTCTTCAGACTTCATTTCAGACCCACATACATCAATTTTTGACGCTTCAGCTGGAATCATGTTAACAGATACATTTGTAAAATTAGTAGCTTGGTATGACAATGAATGGGGATATTCAAACAAATTAGTAGACTTAGCTTGCTATATTGCATCTGTAAAATAATAGAAAATATTAAGAGAGCAATTTTAGTATTGCTTTCTTTTTTTTTATTCGATATAATAACTTTATAGTAAAATATTTTTAGGAGAAACAAATGAAGATTGAAGTATATAGAAGGGGAATGCCTTTCCCAGACGAAAAGATAGAAATAGATGAATATAATCAAGAAAGTGTAAAAACAGGTCTAGAGTTTATAGAAAAAAATAAAAACGAAAATATACAAATTGTGATGGAACAATATGGGGACTATGAAAATAAAGGACATGATGAATTTATTATACATGACCATTTGGCGTTTTTTGAAGAAATGGCTAAAAGTGAAAATGCAGAAAATATAAAATTTAGATATAGTAATGGAAGCAGTGAATTTAGCCTAGATAAAATAATAGAAGATGAAAAATTTTTACAAACAATTACCAATGAAATAAAAGAAAAACAATTTTCCCCATTAGAAAGAATGGTTGCCGTTTATGATATAGCACAGTCAATAAAACCATATGTAAACGAAGGAAAAGCAAATGATTCTCGTACTTTACATGAATATTTAAATAATAATTATATGGTGTGTACTGGATATGCCAATTTTATCAGAAATATGGGACATATGCTAGGTGAACACTATTCAGAAATAGCCTGTCAGATGACAGAAGGCCATGCAAGAAATTATGTGAATTTGGTAGATAACAAATATGAGGTCAATGGGTTTTATGGATTAGATGCTACATTTGATGAGACATATGGACAAGATGCTTCACAAAGAAGATATAAATACTTTTTAATGGGAACAACAGAAGGAAGAGAAGGTGCAAGAATTGCATCAGAAGATGAAATAGGATCATCATATGATGAGTTTTTTACTTATAAAAATGTTGAAGAATTCAAGAAAAAAATCATGTCAACGAAAGATTTTGAAGCTTTACCAGATGAGCTGAAATATACCCATGAATTGTTATCAGATAATTCCTCAAGACATTGGAATTTTATAAGGCTTAAGGAACAACTAAGAAATCTAGATCCAGATTTTTTTAAAACATTTGAACAATTGGATTTCAATAAAGACGAAGATATACAGATAGTATTAGATTATTTAAAAGGAAAAATAAATCAGCCATTGGATAAGCAAAAAATTGTTGATGCTAAAATGGTGGTAGAACAAAGCAAATATAAAAATTTGTCATCGAAAGACATTGAAGATATGAGAGTTAATGTTAGTAGACAAGTTAAAAGAACTGCATATGGAAAAGGATTTGAACAATATATAGAGCAAAGATGGCAAGATGTTAAATCACAAACTGCGGAAGAAGCACAAGAAGAAAATAAATTTTTAAACTGTAAAGCTATATATAATGCAAAATTAAGGCAAGCATTAAGTGAAAAAGTAAGTATTGGAAATTTTATAGGAACAGAGTTAAGAGATATAGATTACCAGTACTTTCCAAGAATAGAGCAAAAAGAAGAACAATTAACAGAAAACGGATATACGATTGATAAAGAAGAGGCTTATCTAGAGTATTCTGACAAAGAATTAGAAGAATTTGGATTGAAAAGAAATATCAAAATTAAGTTACCAGATCCTAGTGAAAAATTAACCATGGAAGAACAAATTGCATTTTATGAAAAAGCTAGAGATGAATTATATGAAACACTAGGATTGCAACAAGAACAAACCCAAAGTCCAGAAAATCTTACACAGAAATTAGGAAAAGAAGTAGGAATCAATATTCATAATGATACAAGGGGAAAACAGGAAACAAACGAAGAAATGATAGAAGAAGAAAAAGAACTTCAAAATCATTTACAAGAAGAACAAAAGTAGAAAGGAAAGCGTATGGTAAATATAGAATATGCAAATGCATATGCAGAAATGTTAGAAATTTTAAAATATATATCTAAAGAAGATTATGATAAAATACCCAAAAGAAGGATTCATTTATTTGAAACAAATGCAAATAGAAATCATGTATTTCGATATAATCCAAATTTAACATTAGATGAACAACATGTATCCTTAAGGACGAAATATATTATTGCTATTTTATTTAGAGATTATTGGGCAACAGAACAACAAAGAGAAAAAATTTTGAAAAAAGAAAAATGGGATATGATGAAAACAGAGGAAGAAAAAAAAGAAAAATACAACCCAGACAATATTTTTCATAGAAGTAATATCTCACATACTATTTATGAGGAAAATATACCACAAGAGAACAATGCTCTGATAGAAGTAAAAGAAAATATTTTTATAAAAATTGTGAATAAAATAAAGAAATTTTTCTTAAAATAATCTTAAAATAACTACTTGAAAACTGGAAAAAAATGCTATACAATAGAACTATTGGAGAGAGTTGTCAATGGGGACGGAGAAAAATGACAACTTAACTATAAAAAACAATTTATTTATAAATAATAAATAGAAAAAGCTGTCATTTTTCTCCGTCCCCATTGACAGAAGAAAAGGAGGAATTCATTATGAATAAGAAAACAGTAAAAGATATTGATTTGAAAGGAAAAAAAGTATTTGTTAGATGTGACTTTAATGTACCAATGGATGAAAATCAAAATATAACAGATAATACAAGAATTGTAGCAGCATTGCCAACAATTAAATATTTATTGGAACAAAATTGTAAATTAATATTAGCATCACATTTAGGAAGACCAAAGGGAGAATTTAAACCTGAGTTTTCATTAGCACCTGTAGCAAAAGAATTATCAAAATTATTAGGACAAGAAGTTATTATGGCAAAAGATGTTATTGGCGAAGATGCTTGTGAAAAAGCTGCTAATTTAAAAGAAGGAGAAATCTTATTGCTTGAAAATGTAAGATTCCATAAAGAAGAAACAGATAATGATCCAGAATTTAGTAAAAAATTAGCTTCAATGGCAGAAGTATATGTAAATGATGCTTTTGGAACAGCACATAGAGCTCATAGCTCAACAACAGGAATTGCAAGTTATTTACCAGCAGTATCAGGATTCTTAATTGAAAAAGAATTAAAATTCTTAGGAAATGCAGTTAATAATCCAGAAAGACCATTTGTAGCTATTTTAGGTGGTGCAAAAGTTTCTGATAAAATTGGTGTTATCGATAGTTTGCTAGAAAAAGTAGATACATTAATGATTGGTGGAGGAATGGCATATACATTTTTCAAAGCACAGGGATATGAAGTAGGAAAATCAATTTGTGAAATGGACAAATTAGATTTAGCAAAAGAGGCTATGGAAAAGGCAAAACAAAAAGGTGTAAAATTAATGCTTCCAGTAGATACAAAAGTAGGTAAAGAATTTAAAGAAGATACAGAAAGCAAAATTGTAAGTTATAAAGAGATTCCAGCAGATTGGGAAGGATTTGATATTGGACCAGAAACTATCAAAATGTTTGAAGAGGAATTAAGAAAAGCAAAGACAGTTGTATGGAATGGACCTTTAGGATTATTTGAATTTGATCAATTTGCTATTGGAACAAATGCGATTGCAAAAGTATTATCAGAAATTGATGCTACAACCATTATTGGTGGTGGAGATTCAGCAGCAGCTGTTAAGAAAGCAGGATTAGAAGATAAGATGACACATATTTCAACAGGTGGTGGTGCTTCTCTAGAATTTTTAGAAGGAAAGAAATTACCGGGAATAGAGGCTTTAATGGATAAATAAAATGATATATAGAAAAATGGAGAGGAACATAGTTTCCTCTTTATTAATAGGAAGGGTTTCGGAATATAAATAAAATCATGAATAGGAGGGGAAAAATGAAAAAAATTCAATATATTACCTATATTCCAGCAGGAAATGACACAGCATTTGTTTTAAAAAGAGGATATACACAAGAACAAAAGAAAAAAATCAATGATGCTATCATGAAAGAAGAGAGCAATATAGAACAAGTTGGATTTGTAGAATTAGGAAAAGAACCTGAATTGGAAATGGCAGGAGGAGAATTTTGCGGAAACGCAACAAGAAGTGCAGCACATTTTTATTTGGGAGGAAAATCGGGAAATTTGACATTAAAAGTGAATGGAAAAGATTATATAAAAGCTGGTGTTAATGAAAATGGTGATGCTTATTGTGAAATTCCTTTATATAAAGGAACAAATAAGATGTTTGAAATAAAAGAAGAAGGAATATATCAAGTAAGAATGCAGGGAATGGTAACGATTGTAATAGAAGAAAATAAAGGAAAACCATATTTAGAAAATAAGAATGCTATTAGAGACGAAGCAAAAAAATTAATTGAAAATTATCAGTTAACAAATGAAGAAGCTGTTGGTGTTATGTTTTTAGAAAAAGAAGACAATATGTTGAAAATTAATCCTATCGTATGGGTAAATGCTATTGATACTTTGTTTTATGAAACTGCTTGTGGATCAGGGACAACAGGTGTAGGAATTGTAAAAGCAATGCAAGAAGATTGCAGTCAAAAGTTAGATATCAAACAACCATCAGGCGAAATTATAAATATACATATTGAAAAAGATGGAGAGCAAATTAGAAAAGCTATTATATCTGGGAAAATTAAAACTGATGGAAAGGTAAAAGAAATAGATATTTAAATCTAGAAAGTAAGAAGAATAAATTACATTAAGCTTTTTATGAAAGAAAAGGAAAAAACAAAAGAGAATACTTGAAAAGTATTCTCTTTTGTTATACAATGATACTGTCCGTAAGGACGCGTAAAGGAGGAATTTTTATGAGAAGAAAAGTAATCGCAGGAAATTGGAAAATGAATATGCTTCCAGATGAGACAATTAAATATATTGAAGAATTATCAAAATTAGTAGGTGAAACGCAGAACGAAGTTGTGTTATGTGTTCCATATACTGATTTATTTTATGCCTTATTAACTGCACAAAATACAAATATTAAAATTGGTGCACAAAATATGCATTTTGAAGAAAAAGGTGCATATACAGGAGAAGTATCAGCTAAAATGTTAAAATCAATTAATGTAGAATATGTGATTATTGGACATTCAGAAAGAAGACAATATTTTAACGAAACAGATGAAAGTGTTAATAAAAAAATAAAAGCAGCATTTGCAAATGGATTAAAACCAATTGTATGTGTTGGAGAAACATTAGAACAAAGAGAAGCTGGGAAAACAGCAGAAATAATTACAAAACAAACAGAACTAGCACTAGATGGATTAACAAATGAACAAGTGGAAAATACAATTATTGCTTATGAGCCAATTTGGGCAATCGGAACAGGAAAAACAGCAACAAGTGAAGATGCTAATAACTCAATCAAGGATATCCGTAAGAAAATTGAGGAAATATATGGACAAAATGTAGCTCAAAGCGTTATAATACAATATGGTGGAAGTGTAAAATCTAAGAATGCAAAAGAACTATTTACAATGTCTGATATAGATGGAGGACTAGTAGGTGGAGCAAGTTTGGATCCAGAAGAATTTTCAAAGATTGTTAATTTTGAAAATTAGTACACTTTAAATCTTATAGAAAAGGATGGTAGATTATGAAAGATAAATTAACGATGCTAATGATATTAGATGGATTTGGAGATAATCCAAATAAAGATGGAAATGCTATTAAATTAGCAAAAACACCAAATATTGATAGACTAATGAAAAAATATCCAAATACAGAAATTTATACAAGTGGATTACATGTTGGATTACCAGAAGGACAAATGGGAAATTCAGAAGTAGGACATACAAACATTGGAGCAGGAAGAATTGTATACCAAGAATTGACTAGAATAACAAAATCAATAGAAGATGGAGATTTCTTCTCAAATCCAGAATTTATTGCAGCAATTGAAAATTGTAAGAAACATAATTCTAAATTACATATTTTAGGATTGGTATCAGATGGAGGTGTTCATAGCCATAATCGTCATTTATATGGATTATTAGAAATGGCTAAGAGGAGAGATTTTGAAAATGTATATGTACATTGTTTCTTAGATGGAAGAGATACACCACCAGCATCAGCAGAAAGCTACATTGTAAAACTAGAAGAAAAAATGAAAGAAAAAAATGTAGGAAAAATTGCAAGTTTATCAGGTAGATTTTATGCAATGGATAGAGATAAAAGATGGGAAAGAGTTCAAAAATGCTATAATGCACTTGTTAATGGTGAAGGTATAAAAGCAGGAAGCGCTGTAAAAGCAATTGAAGATTCTTATCAAAAAGAAGTATTTGATGAATTTGTTGAACCAACTGTTATTTGCAATGGAGAAGAACCAATTGCAAAAATCGAGGAAAATGATTCTGTTATTTTCTTCAATTTTAGACCAGATAGAGCAAGAGAAATTACAAGAGCATTGGTAGATCCAGAATTTGATGGATTTGAAACAAAGAAAAATTTAAATCTATATTATGTATGTTTTACAAGCTATGATGAAACAATGCCAAATGTACATATTGCCTTCAAAAAAGAAGCATTACACAATACATTTGGAGAATATATTAGTAAATTAGGATATACACAATTAAGAATTGCTGAAACAGAAAAATATGCACATGTTACTTTCTTCTTTAATGGTGGAGAAGAAAAACAATATCCGGGAGAAGATAGAATATTAGTACCATCTCCAAAAGTAGAAACTTATGATATGAAACCAGAAATGAGTGCATATGAAGTAACTGATAAAGTATTAGAAGCAATCCAAAATGATAAATATGATAATATTATCTTAAACTATGCAAATACAGATATGGTTGGACATACAGGAAGCTTAGAAGCCGCTATAAAAGCAGTTGAAGCTGTGGATGAATGTGTAGGAAAAGTGGTAAGTTTAGTAGAGGAAAAACAAGGAAATTTAATTATAACAGCAGATCATGGAAATGCAGAACAAATGATAGATTATGCTACAGGAGAGCCACATACAGCACATACAACAAATCCAGTTCCAATTATATTAGTAACACCAGATACAACTTTAAAATTAAAATCAGGTGGAAAATTAGCAGATTTAGCACCAACTATGCTTGATCTAATGCATTTAGACAAACCAGAGGAAATGACAGGAGAAAGTTTATTAGATAAGGAATAAAAGGATATGTTAAATCACACAAAACAGATAAAAGAAATGTATGAAGAAATACAAAGAAAATTACTATATATGATACCAGAAAAATGGGAAGCAATATATTTGTATAGTTCTGTTATAGAAGATGGTAAAAAAGAGCCAACAGGAGAGTTATTTTTCTATTATATTCCGAAAGGAATATTTAGAAAAAATCCTGTTAATGTCTATGAAGTTCCAAGTAAATTTAATGTTGATGAAGAACAATATTTAGAATTGGCCCAAAAATTATATGACGATATAAAGCGATTGAGAGAAGAATTTAAAAAAACAACTCAAGGAGAAATGTGGAGTAATCTTACTATATCTATAACAAATATGAAGTTTCGAGCAGAATATAGTTATGAAGATTTAGTAAATAATGCTTTTAATAGCTATGAACGTCATGTAATATGGAGATATAAATATTTGGAAATTGGACCAGAACAAGTTTCTAAAAAAGATAAAGATATATTATTTCGTTATTTTAATGGAGCAAGGACTTTAGCAGAAACAGAGGAATATAATGCTGGTATTTATATAGAACAAGACACTAAAAATATTATAGAATATAATACCCAAGAAGATGAACTTGAAAATGATGGTTATATAAGAGAAGATGAAATACAGCCTAAAGGAATGGAAAGAAAATATAATCAAATTCAAAGTCATAAAATAGAAAATAATTGGGATGCTAACTTTCGAAAAAAAGAAGAAACTATCTGGAGTCATGATAATAAATCTGCAAAACAATATATTATAAAAAATGGTAGAAATGATATATTAGAGGAAAAACAACAAGAAAATAGAATACATAATGATTTGACGATAGAGAAAATGAAAAAACTGCAAGAAGAAATACAAGCAAAGAAAATAAATAAAGTACAAGATGAAATACCTAAACAGAAAATGAAAAAGATTGTAGAATTGCCAAACAAAAATAAAAAAAGCAAAATCAAAAATGAAGAAACAAAAGAAGATTTTAATAGACCAATTAGAAATCAAATATTATTTTCAGAAGATGAAATAGAAGAAGAGTAGAAAAGTTTTTAAATTTAGGTATTTTACCTAAAATGATATATACAAATAAAGTATTGAAAGGAGCAATAAAAATGATTTATTCAAAAGAATTAGAAGAAATGTGTGTTGTAAAAAAAGGAGTAGACCATGGACCAGCACCAATTCCAGAAGAAGGAAAATGGGTAAAAGGTTTAACACATGGTATTGGATGGTGTGCACCACAACAAGGCGCATGTAAATTAACTTTAAATGTAAAAGATGGTATCATTCAAGAAGCATTAATTGAAACAATCGGATGTTCAGGAATGACACATTCAGCAGCTATGGCTGGAGAGATTTTAACAGGAAAAACAATATTAGAAGCACTAAATACAGATTTAGTTTGTGATGCTATCAATACTGCTATGAGAGAATTATTCTTACAAATCGTATATGGAAGAACACAAACAGCTTTCTCAGAAGGAGGACTTCCAGTAGGAGCAGGACTTGAGGATTTAGGAAAAGGTCATACATCACAAGTTGGAACAATTTATTCAAGTACATTAAAAGGACCTAGATATTTACAATTAACAGAAGGATATATTGTAGAATTAGGATTAGATAAAGATGATCAAATCATCGGATATAAATATGTTCATATGGGAAAAATGATGGATAACATCAAAAAAGGAATGGATCCAATGGAGGCTATTGAGAAAGCTTCTGGTACATATGGAAGATTTGATGAAGCTGTTAAGAAGATTGACCCAAGACAAAATTAATTAAAATCATATATGAATTTAAAAGAAATAAGGAGGAAATAAAATGGCAGTAACATTTGAAAGTTATGAAAGAAGAATTGATCAAATAAAACCAGTAATGGAAAAATACGGAATAAAAGATTTTGAAGATGCATTAAAAATATGTACAGATAAAGGATTTAATCCATATGAAATTGTAAAAGGAGTACAACCAATTTGTTTTGAAAATGCAGCTTGGGCATATACATTAGGAGCAGCAATTGCTGTTAAAAAAGGTTGCACAAAAGCAGCAGATGCAGCAAAAGCAATTGGAGAAGGATTACAAGCATTTTGTATTCCGGGTTCAGTTGCAGATGATAGAAAAGTTGGATTAGGACATGGAAACTTAGCATCAATGCTATTATCAGAAGATACAAAATGTTTTGCATTTTTAGCAGGACATGAAAGCTTTGCAGCAGCAGAGGGAGCAATTGGAATTGCAAAATCAGCAAATAAAGTAAGAAAAGAACCATTAAGAGTTATCTTAAATGGACTAGGAAAAGATGCAGCACAAGTTATTTCAAGAATTAATGGATTTACATATGTAAAAACAGAATTTGATTTCTTTACAGGAAAAGTAAAAGTAGTAGAAGAAATTAAATATTCAGATGGAGAAAGAAGTAAAGTTAGATGTTATGGTGCAAATGATGTTAGAGAAGGTGTAGCTATCATGTGGATGGAAGATGTTGATGTATCTATTACAGGAAACTCAACAAACCCAACAAGATTCCAACATCCAGTTGCAGGAACATACAAAAAAGAAAGATTAGCAGCAGGAAAGAAATATTTCTCAGTAGCATCAGGTGGTGGAACAGGAAGAACATTACATCCAGATAATATGGCTGCAGGACCAGCATCATATGGTATGACAGATACAATGGGAAGAATGCACTCAGATGCACAATTTGCAGGAAGCTCATCAGTACCAGCACATGTTGAAATGATGGGATTAATC
>CAJFRV010000010.1 GCA_904419495.1 uncultured Clostridia bacterium
GCGTCGGAACAGCTATGAGCCTTGAGGCTCTGCTTGTAACATAGCCTTTTAGGCGTTATGAGTAAAAAGCCCCCGGCTTAGCCGGGGGATAATTACTTTCAAAAAAGCGATATATAATGAGAACAGAAAAGGAGGCAGACATTATGAAAGAAAGAAAAGTTTCTATTATTTTTAAATTGCTTGTGGTTATGAGCCTTCTTGCAGGAATACTTTTGAATGTTGTACACACAACATCAATTAGTGCTATTCTATCATACTATACCCTTCAAAGTAATATTGTTTGCTTGATAATGTTTTTAGGAATTATTATTGTTATTATGTCAAAAAATAATTATCGGACAAGTATCTATTACTTATTAAAAGGTGGCTCAACTATGGCAATACTAATTACAGGAATTACGTATCAGATAGCACTAGCACCTAATAACTTTTATATGGAGGTATCTTATACAATACAAACAGAAAGATATTGGGCTAATCTTTTAGTACACATAGTATCTCCAATTTTAGTTTTATTAGATTATGTGCTATTTGATGAAAAAGGTAATTTTAAGTATTATTATCCAATTATATGGTTGTTCCTACCATTAGGCTATGTAATATATGTGTATTCATATAGTGCAAGAGGAGGTAGCTTTTATGGAATAGGCGGTTCAAGAGAATTTGCTTATATATTTTTAGACTACAATCAAATAGGATATGCAAGTGTTTTTAAATCCATTATGATAATTGCCATATTGATCTTACTAGTGTCATATATCTTTGTATTCTTGGACAGAAAGGTAAAGCACAAGTGATTTGATGAAAAATGGGTGAGAAGACTTTCTTGCCTGTTTTTCTTTTATTAATATACTGGGTTATGTGAAGTAATTGACAAATAGTAAATACCATGATAAAATAATAAAACATTAAGAGCATGCCTAGAGGAAACTCGAGCGGTATGAAATAACCAATAGGTTATTACACAGAAAGCAGGAAATTACCTTGCTGGAGGAGTCTTAATATAAAAGATTTCTTTAGCGAGGTTTTTTGTTAAATAGGAAAAATAAATAAGGGGGAATTTTTATGGAAAAGGTAGATAAAATATTAAAAACATTTTATAATCATTATGAAGAAGAAAATAGATTCAAAAAGTCCAATCATAATAAACTAGAATTCATTACAACGACCAACTATATAGAAAAATACTTAAAAAAAGGAGATAAAATATTAGAAGTAGGAGCAGGAACAGGTGCTTATTCTTTATATTATGCCAAACAAGGTTATGATGTAACAGCAGTAGAATTAGTAGAAGAAAACATTAAAAAACTAAAACAAGGAATAACAGATTATATGAACATAAAAGTACATCAAGGAAATGCAATTGATTTAAGTATGTTTGAAGATGAAGTATTTGATATCACACTGGTATTAGGACCAATGTATCATTTGTTTACAAGAGAGGAACAAGAAAAAGCAATTGCAGAGGCTATTCGAGTTACCAAAAAAGGAGGACTTATCTATTTTGCATATATTACAAATGATGCAGTTGTTTTAAAAGTTTTATTAGTAGAACATAAATTATTAGAATATAAGGATAAACATGATGAGAAATTTAAATTAACAAATTCTCCAGAAGAAGTTTTTTATTTATTTTTAATCAAGGACTTTGAAGAATTGATGAAACATACCGATACAATTTGTTTACATGAAGTAGCAACAGATGGAATTGCACAAGCAATGCAAATCTATATTGATAATTTATCAGAAGAGGAATTTGGAGAATGGATCAAATATCATTTAGCAAACTGTGAAAGAAAGGATTTAATGGGATATAGTACTCATGTATTACATATATGCCAAAAGAAATAAATAATATAAAGGAGGAATTTTTATGAAAACAATCATACCAGAAAAATTAAAAAAAGGTGATGAAATTCGAATTATTGCACCTTCTAGAAGTATGAAAATCTTAGGAAAGGACTGTATAGAACTTGCAACAAAACGCTTAGAAGAGGAAGGCTTTAAGGTTACATTTGCAGAACATGTCATGGATTCTTTTGATGATGAATATAATTGTGCCAAAATAGAAGATAGAGTAAAAGATTTAGAAGAAGCCTTTAAAGACAAAAATGTAAAAGCGATATTGACTGTCATTGGTGGATATAATTCTAATCAATTATTACAATATATAGACTATGATGTCATAAAAGAAAATCCTAAAATCTTATGTGGATATTCAGATATCACAGCTTTATTAGATTCTATCTATGCAAAAACTGGATTGGTGACCTATTATGGACCACATTATTCAAGCTTTGGCATGAAAAAAGGATTTGAATACACTTTAGAATATTTTAGAAAAATATTCATAGAAGAAAATGAAGAAATTGATGTATTACCATCTAAAGAATGGAGTGATGATGCGTGGTTTATTGACCAAGAAAATAGAGAATTCTTTGAAAATAAAGGCTATCTGATTATTAATGAAGGAAAAGCAGAAGGAGAAATTGTGGGTGGTAACTTATGTACATTAAATTTGTTGCAAGGTACAGAATATATGCCAGATATAGAAAATAAAATCTTATTCCTAGAAGATGATGGAATGGCGGGAAATACTTTTCTAATGGAATTTGATAGAAATTTACAATCTTTATTACACACATTAAAAACCGTAAAAGGAATTGTAATTGGAAGAGCACAGAAAAACTGCAATATGACAGATGAGAAATGGATGAAATTAATTAAAAATAAGACAGAATTAAATGGTATACCTGTGATAGCAAATGTGGATTTTGGACATACAACACCAATTTGTACATTCCCAATTGGAGGATATGCCAAAATAGAGGCTAACAATGGAAAAGCAAGTATACAAATACGAAACCAAAAATAAAGTAGGTGAGATAATGAAATATTTTAAAAAATTAGTAGGAGATAGCATATATTTGTCACCAAGAAATAGTGAAGATATAGAGATATTTACCAAATGGCTAAATGATTTTCAGGTAACAGATGGACTAGGAAGAAGTGGACTAATGGTAACCTTAAATGGTGAGAAACAATATTTAGAAAATGTTCATGATAATGATAATACAAGATACTATTTTGTTATTGTAACCCTAGAAAATGATGAAATGATAGGGACAGTTAGCTTAGAAAATATAAATTATATTAATAGGTCAGCAAAGCTTGGTATTTTTATTGGAGAGGAAAAACATCGAGGAAAAGGCATTGGAAAAGAAGCCATCCAATTAATATTAGATTATGGTTTTCACTATTTAAATCTAAATAGCATACAATTAAGTGTTTTTGCATTTAATGAAAGAGCAATTGCTTGTTATGAAAAATGTGGATTTAAAGAAGTAGGAAGACTAAGAGAAGCATATTACTTAAATGGAAAGTATTATGATAAGATTTTAATGGATATTTTAAATAGTGAATTTAATGAAACATATATTAGGAATAAATATATCAAGTAGGTGATAAGATGGATAATATCATCATAGAAAGAATGAGAGAAGAGGATATAGAACAAGTTGCTAAGATTCTTATAGATTCTTGGAGAATTGCATATAAAGATATCATTGACGAAACATTTTTACAAAATTTATGTTTAGAAGAAAAAATAGAAAAATTGAAAAAAGAATATAAAGACAAAGAATATACGATTGCAAGAAATAAGGAGATAAATGAAATTATAGGTGTTACTAGGTTTGGAAAAAGATTAGACGAACTAGATAGATTTATAGAATATGATGGAGAAATATATGCTTTATATGTAAAACCAGAATTATTAAGAAAAAAGATAGGCAGTAAATTATTGCTATATGCAAAAGAAAGATTAAAAGAACAAGGAAGCCATAAAATGATTATTTGGTGTTTAAAAGAAAATCAACCTTCAAGAAAGTTTTATGAAAGTATGGGAGGTATTTGGCTAGGAGAAAAAATGCGTAATATAGGAGGAAAAGACTATTCACTAGTTGGATATGGATATGAGATCACATAATATATTGTTTTAATTAAAACGAAATATGTTCTTTGTGAATGATATTTCGTTTTTTATATGATATTGTAACCTTTCTAGGAGAAATGGTAATATACAAATAGATAAAATGGAAATTACTGTCGTTGCGAATATCTACAAATTCATGTTAAAATAATATATAACAGGTAAATAAAAAGTAAAGGAAAGCGTATATGAGAAAAATAGAAGGGCTTGGAATAAGAAATATCATACATACGAATATTTGTATTATAATGATGATACTAGTTGTATTAATACTTACTATTGTATATAAATATGTTACATATAAAAAAGAAGTACAAGCTTCTTTAGAAGCAAGTGTAAATGTAGAAGAATTATATAATACAACAAATAGGGAAGAAGCCAATATAAAAGAAGAGGAAAATAAGAAGGAAAAAGATATTGATAGCAATACATTTGATTGGGAATTATTATTAGTAAATAAAAAGCATAAAATTCCGGAAAACTATTCTATGGAATTAGAAGAATTGGAACTTACACATAGAGCAGATAAGAGAATTGTAGAGCCTTTAAAGCAAATGTTAGCTGATGCTAGAAAAGAGGGATTATCTCCTATCATTTGTTCAAGCTATAGAACAAATGATAAACAAAAACAATTATATAATAGTAAAACAATGGAATATAGAAGAGAGGGATATAGCCTAGAAGATGCAGAAGAGATGGCATCTTATTGGGTGGCAATTCCCGGGACAGGAGAACATGAAACAGGCTTAGCTGTTGATATTGTTTCTGAAAATTATCAAATGCTAGATGAAGGACAAGAGAAAACACAAGAACAAAAATGGTTAATAGATAATTCATACAAATATGGATTTGCTTTAAGATATCCAACAGATAAAAAAGAGATTACTATGATAAATTATGAACCATGGCATTATAGATATGTTGGAATAGAAAATGCAACATATATGAAGGAACATGATATGTGTCTAGAAGAATATATTGACTATTTAAAACAATTTGAAGAAGAGGAGTATAAAGAGATTGTTTGATAAATATAAAAAGTGCAATAATATTATTTTATTGTACTTTTTTTGTTGTAATCTAGTAATTCTTATGATAGAATTTTTTTGAAAGATGAGCTAAAGAAACCTAATACGGTATGAAGTAAATTATAGAAAGGTTGGAATTTAATGTATAAAATTATTTTCATTGATATAGATGGTACATTGAGAAATGACAAAAAGGAAATAACAGACAGAACTAAAGTTGCAATTCATAAGATAGTTGAAAAAGGAATACCAGTTGTTATCTGTTCAGGAAGACCCAGACAATATACAAAAAAGGTAAGTCAAGAAGCATTGGCAAGTAATTACATAATTGTATGTAATGGTGGAGAAGTATATGATTATGAGAGAAAAGAAGTAATATATCAAAACAATTTGGATAATAAACAAATCTTAACATTATATCAAATGGCCGAAAAATATGATGTACAATTTATTATTAACTTAGGAGAAAACAGAATTGTAAGAAATCCAACAGAAAATAAAACAGATATTATATTAAAAGAACCGATAGAAAAATTCATAAATACAAAATCTTCTACACAATGTATTTTTTCAAGTATGCAGTTAGAAAAAATCAAGGACATTAAAGAAAAGATTCAGCCCATAAAAGATTTAGAAATTGTTAACCTTTCTAAATGTTTAACAAATTGTAATGAACCAGAAGAAAAACCTTTTTTCTTAGATATTGCTAGTAAAAGTACAAGTAAAGGAAATGCGATTAAAAAGCTATGTGAGTATTTGAAAATAGATTTAAAAGATAGTGTAGCAATAGGCGATAGTTACAATGATTTAACGATGTTTCAAGTTGTAGGACATACTGTTGCTATGGGAAATGCTCCAGATGATATAAAGAAAATTGTTGATGAAGTAACAAATACTAATAATGAGGAAGGTGTAGCAAAATTTTTAGAAAAAGTATATAAAGAGGTGTTTTGATATGGTAATAAAATTAGAAAAAGATCTGGAAATTGTTAAAGAAGAAGGAAATATTTCACTACCAAAAGATATATTAGAAAAAATAGAGATTTTTTGGAAAAAACAAACAGAAGAAAATCCGCATTTATTTAATGGTGAAGTATGGAGCGTTACAAAGATAGAAGAATTAGAAGAAAAAATAAGATTAACTATTCAAAAAACCAATTATGCACATTATCTATATGATGAAAGAGTTGGGTTAGATAAAAAATTTGCTTGCTATAACTTAAATGGAGGCATATTACTAGAAACTATTGATAAAAAATATATTGTAGGAGAAATGGATGAAACAACTTCATATCCAAAAGGTTTACAAATTAGTGGTGGAAATTTAGACCAAAATGATATAAAAGAAGATGGAACAGTAGATCTAATTGGGAATATAGCAAGGGAATTAAAAGAAGAGTTAAATTTAGATTTGTTTGACAAAAATATAATTGAAACATATAAAATGCAATATATGGAAATACCAGAAGGAAAAAGACATTCTTATGCACCTATGTTAAAAGGATTTTTAAAATTTACGTCAGAAGAAATGAAAAAATACTATAAGGATTATAAAGAATATTTAACCCAAACAAATCAAGAAGTAGAATTTACAAAACTACATTTTATAAACAAAGAAAATGCATTAGAACAAATAAATAATATGGACAATCCTAAAAGACCATATTTAAGAGATCTACTTTATATGGATAGTCAAAAATAGAATAAAAACTAATTACTTTTATGCAAATATTTTAAGCAACTATAAATAAGGAGATAGATTTAAGTGGTAGATATAAAAAGTAATAGAGATGAAAAATTTGATAAATTAATAAGAACGAATTTACGAAAATATAATAAAAGCAAATGCCAATGGATGAAAGATAATTTAGGAGATATTCCAGAAGACAATTATTATAATTTTGGCGTATATGATAATGGAAAATTAGTAGGAGGAGCTTCAGGAATTATTCAATTTGATTGGTATTTTTTAGAAGAACTATGGGTAGATGAAAAGTATAGGAAACAACATATAGGAATAAAGTTATTAGAAAATATAGAAGAACTAGCTAAAAAAGAGAATTTAACAGGTGTAAGAATGGAAACGTGGAATTTCCAAGCAAGAGAATTTTACGAAAAAAATGGATATACTGTTTATGCTCAAATAGAAGATTGCCCTCCATGTACGATAGAATATTTTCTAAAAAAGAGATTAAAATAAGAAAAGCGTACATAAACAAGATAGAATGTCTATTTTTTTCTATATAATAAAGGGATTTTGTCCAGTGGTATAAGCTCTACCACTGGACACTTTTTGACTCATTTTATTTGCTAAAAAAATATTCCTTATAATCCCTGTAAAGTTTTTCGGCATCTGAAGGAGTTGAACATTCTACCTGAAATAGGAACCGATCCTCTACATACTTGTAATTTGCATTGTAATTGCAAGCCAAAGATATAAGCTCTGGTATTTCAGCTATGGGTGATGAAATTGCTAAAAATACCTCTATTTGCCGAGTGCCTTCCTTAAAATCGATTATAGTATTTTCCATAAGTGAGTCTCCTTTCTAAAAAAGAATTTACTTTGATTGTCATGCTCTAATATAACATAAAAAGTTTTATAATTCAAGAAGATTTATATTTTAGAGATATTACCAAAGAAAATTTGATAATTTCCTTTTTATTATTGTAAAACTTTATTTTTATAACATTTTATGATATCATGACAATGACTATTATGCAGATTTATTAATAATATTTTGAATTCAGAAACAAATTAGACAAGTTTATAAATATGGAGTGGAAGTAATCATTTTGTAGGAAATGGGGAAATTGAATGGAAGAAAAATGGATAAAAGTGAATGAGATAGAATATACACATAAAGAATTATCTCAAATATATAAAAATCTTGAAGAAAAGGATATAAGTGATCATACTGAAAATTTGGAAGATTTAGTGAAAGATAATTTTTTAATACAAGAATTAAAAAATAATTCAATACCATATGCATGCAGATGGTCTGAAAAGTTAATGGAAAAGAAAAGTAAGATACCTACATCTAGGGTTAAACAAACTCACCACTATTTTGTTGAAATTTTAATATTGAAAAAATATGAAGAAAAATATAATACAATTATAAAAAATCTTGAAACACAAGTAAATAATGAGCATGAAGAATTAAAAGATGTAGACACAGATGATGATACAGAATATGAAAAGTTTGAAAAAGTAAAAAATGCTTTTATATTATTAACAAAAGGATTATTACTGATAACAGTTTGTTGTGCTATATACATAATTATAAAATATATTTTTAATGGTTAATATTACTTATATATTCATAGATAATACTCATTTTGCACATAAAACAGGAGTATTAGATTATATGAATCATGATGTAGGTTTAATGGATATAAATAATCAAATGATTTATATAGGAATTTCAGTATATAATTGTAAGAAAAAAGAAGGAAATAAGCAAATAGTAGGAAAGATAGGAAATTTAATCTATAATACATATAAATAACGATAGGAGGAGTATTTTGAAACGAATAGGAATTATTTTAAATAGATGGAAAGCAAATTATAAGGATTATCCATTATATGGATTTAAAACAGATTTAATAGAATTTTTAAGAAAGTATGATATTAATGTTTTGGCTATTCCTATATTATTTGAGAATGATATAAATAGTGAATTCAAAGCTATAAAAGATGTAATAGACTTATGTGATGGAATAATAATTCCGGGAGGAGCGTATATACACGATATAGATTATGAAATCGTAAAATATTTATATAAAGAAAACAAACCGACATTAGGAATTTGTCTAGGAATGCAAATAATGGGAAAGACATTCAATAATAAAGTTAGAAATGAGATTGAAGGAAATAATCATAACAAAACAGATAAATATGTACATAATATCTATATAAAAAAAGACAGTAAATTATATGAAATTATAAAAGAAGAAACCATAAAGGTAAATAGCAGACATAAAAGATATATACCATATACAAATTTAGATATTTCAGCTTACAGTGAAGACAATATTCCTGAAGCGATTGAAGATAAAAGCAAAAGATTTTTTTTAGGAGTACAATGGCATCCAGAAAGCTTAATAGATGATACTTATAGTGATAGACTTTTTAGTGCATTTATAGAATCTTTATAGTAAAAAACGAAAAAATTAAAGGGTGTTTCAAATGAAAAAATATAACAAAATAATCACAAAAGAATTAAATAGAATTTTACCATATCATTTACTTGCAGTTGTATTACATGCAATTGTAATCTATATAACATTCAAAATTCCAGAAAGTATAGGAAAAATACTAGATATGCTAACGCAGAGCACTGTGAATAAAGGGCAAATCCTTCAAGAGGCATATTGGTTGATATTTTATTCTGCAATTATATTCATACCAAGAACAATGTTTAGAACTTTATATTTTACAGTATCAAGAAAAGCAGATTGTTATTTAAGAAAAAGAGTAATAGAACATTTGCAGAAAGTGAAACCAGAATATTTTGAAAAAGAAAATAAGGGTAACTTTTTAGCATATCTATCAAAAGAAATTTTAATGATCCGAAAAATATTAGGAAACTATTGGTGGTGTTTAGCCAAAATCATCATAGCACCTGTTATGGCAATTATATTAATTTGGGGACAATTTAACAAGGCACTTGCTCTATGGCTTATACCAATATTTCCAATATCAGTCATATTCATGTATCGTAGTTATAAAAAGCTAAAAGAAAAAGTAGAAGTATCTAGAAAAACATATGTAGAATTGTCAAAAAATATAGAACAAAATACAGATGGATTTTTATTAATAAAATCATATAATCAACAAGAAAAACAAATAGGCAGTTTTAAAAATATAAATTCAAAAATGTATAAGGCAGATTATGAAATAGGTGTTGCTAAAAATCATATTAGTAGAATTATCAATATCCTATATGGATTATGTTTTATGGTTAGTTTTACAGTTGGAATTCAATATATCATACAAGGTACATTAACAGTTGGTGAATTAACAGCATTTATAGGATATATTAATTATGCCTTAACAGATTTTGTTGCTGGGATGCAAAAATTATTAGAAAGAATGCCATATTTCAAACAATCAATGGAGAGATTCAATTATTTTCTAAATTTAGATGAATATAAGAAAGATGGAAAAAGTTTAGAAAAAATAGATATAATAGAAATCAAACATCTATCATATTGGTATAACAATACTGAAAGACCTGCATTAGACAATGTAAATATGACTATACATGATGGAGATAAAATAGGAATTATTGGGCAAGTGGGAAGTGGAAAAACAACCTTAATGAATATTATATCAGGATTTTATGAAATTCCAGAAGGAATGGTTTTAATAAATGGAGAAGACATTAGTACATATAAAAAAGATGATCTATTTTCAAAATATAATTATGCTTTACAACAAAACATTATATTAGATGATACAATTAAAGCAAATGTTGATATTACAGAAAACTTGAAAGATAATGAATTTAAGAAAATTATAAAAAATGCAGAACTTGAAGAAGATATAGAAAAGCTAGAAGAAAAAGAAGAAACACTTGTAGGAGAAAAGGGAGTAAAATTATCTGGAGGACAAAAACAGAGAGTATCAATTGCAAGAAATCTATCAAATGCAAGAGAAATTAATATTTTTGATGACACTTTATCAGCATTAGATTCAAATACAGAAAAGAAAATAATGAATCATTTATTAGAAGAGGTAGGAGATAAGACATTAATTGTTATATCAAACAAAATATCTAGTGTAGAAAAATTAGATAAAATTTATATCTTATTAGATGGAAAGATAGAGGATTCTGGAACACATGAAGAATTGTTAGAAAGAAATGAATTTTATAGGGAAGTATATATGTTGGAAAAGAAGGAGGAAGAGGATGAAATCTATACTAAAGAAGAATAGTAAAATACTTTGTTTAGTTGTATTTTTCTTGATAATAACCAATGTATTAAGTGTTACACATCCTTTGGTATTAAAACAAATACTAGATATTGATTTTAATGATAACAATATTGTAATTATTTTAAGAAATTTAGCAGTTGTATATATTATAGTACATATTTTTCTTATTATATCAAAAGATTTAAGAAATACAGTTATCAATAAAGCAATGTCAAAAATATTAAAAGATTTAAGAGAAAAGCTATTTTGCCATGTACTAAAATGGAATATGGAAACATATCAAAAATATAACTCATCTGAAATCTATACAAGATTAACAGCAGATATAGATAATGTGTCAGCACTATTTTTAGGGACTTTGCAAGTATTAGTTAATGATGTTTTATATATCGCATTAATGGTAATATTTATGTTTTTAGCAGATATAAAATTAGCAATTATAGGATGCATAGCAATGATAATTACAGCAGTTATTTCATATATATTTACACATCAAGTTGCAAAAGCTAATAAACAAATATTGAACAAGAGAGATAAAGAAAACAGGCAATATTCAGAAATGTATAATAAAAATAAATTGACCTATTTATTTAAACTTCAAAAAAATACTGCTAAAAAGATTAATAAAACATTAGATGAAGAATTATTTTATAGAAAGAAGTTTATCTTTATAGAAAGTTTTACATATCCATTGTCAACAACCATACAAGCATTAGCAATTTATTTTATATTGCAGTATACTTTAAATATAAATAGTTTCATATCATTAGGAAGTATATACTTGGTTATAAACTATATCAAAGATTGTAGAGAACCTTTAAATGAAATATTTGAACAATTAGAAGAGATACAATCATCATTTATGTCATTAAAAAGAATTAATATATTATTGAAAGAAAATGGAGTAGAAGATATAGAAAAAGGCAAGATAGATGAAAATTTAAAAGGCGATATAGAATTCGAAAATGTATATATGCAATATGGAGATAATAAAGTCTTAAATGATATTTCATTTATTATTAAAGAAGGAAGTAAAGTAACAATAGCAGGAAAAACAGGTGTCGGAAAAACCACTTTGATGAATATTTTGATGAGATTATATTCTTTTAAAAGTGGAAGAATTCTAATTGGAGGAAAAGATATCACAAAAATAAGAATAAAGGATATACGAAAAAATATTTCCTATATTTCACAAACGCCATATATTCTAGAGGATACATTAAAAAATAATATTGTATTAGGGGATGAAAGCATTACAGATGAACAAATAAAAACTGCTGCAAAAGAAATAGGATTTGAAAGTACATTAAACAAATTTAAAGATGGATTAAATGAAACCATATCTAAATCAAATTTGTCTTATGGTCAATTACAGATGATAGCATTTTTAAGAGCAATTTTGCATAAAGCAAATATTTATATATTTGATGAACCAACTTCAAATATAGATTTAAAAACAGAGGATAGGATTCAAAAATTAATTGATAGAATTACAAAAAAAAGCACAGTGATTATAATTGCACATAGAAAGTCTACCATTGAAAATTCAGATAAGATTATTTACTTAAAAGATGGTAAGGTAGATTTGATAAAAAATAAGTATGCAGTTTAACTTTAAATGATATGATAAATTTGAGGTACTATATAAAATATAAAAAATAAAGTAGCAGATGGAACAATTCCACCTGCTACTTGGCGATTATTAATGGTTATCATTCAAGATTAATCAGCTCTGATTTAAGAAGATAATTTTCTTCAGTAGTTACTACTGGAGAAACAGAACCATCTTTAAAAAGAGTCTCAATATCTTTATTACTTAATACTGCACGAAACCGTAAAGAACAGTTGGTGCAAATAACGGTTGTTTCACCATCCAAACGCATAAATTCCATGTTTTTTATTTCATTTTTTACTTTGCACTTTGGACAGATAGTAATCAGTTTTCCCATACAATAATCCTCCTTTTAGATTTATAAAGTTATATAGAGTGATTATATCATATTTTCAGCTATTCTGTAAATCTAATAATTATGTACATTGAAAAGTTTATACTATTATGATAATATGTGAAGGAAAATTGAATAAAGGAGAAAAGATATGTTAAAAGCATATAGTATAATAAAAGATTTAAATAAAAAAGCATGTGAAATAATTAAAAATAATGGAATACAATTAGATATTTCAAATTCAGATAAAAGACCAGATAAAGATGAATTAATTAAATTATTAAATCAGTATGACATTCTTATAATAGGAATAGAAGATAAATTTACAAAAGATATGTTACCAATGACAACAAAGAAAAAAATTATAGCAACATTATCTATTGGTTTAGATCATATAGATAATGTATTTTTAGAAAATGATAATATCAAAATAATTAACTGTCAAAATTCAAATGTAGTATCAGTAGCAGAGCATATTTTTGCATTAATACTAGGATTAAAAAAGAGGATAATAGAAGCAAATGATATTTCATTGAAAGGTGAAAATAGAAAGAAATTATCTATGAAAAGCAATGATATAACAGGTAGTACACTTGGAGTGATTGGTGCTGGTAAAATTTCTCGTGAAGTAATAAGAATTTCTAAAGTATTTGATATGAACATTATTTGTAATACATTAAATCCAGAACTACATGAAGATTTAATGAAACAAGGAGTCAAATTCGTGTCTTTAGATGAAGTGTTATCAAATGCTGATATTATAACAATTAATATACCTTTAAATGAAGAAAATAGGAATATTATATCTAAAGAAAAAATTAGATTAATGAAAAGAACAGCTACATTTATAAATACTTCAAGAGGAGAACTTGTAGATATGAATGAATTAATTAAGTATGCTGATGAAAATAATACATTTAATGTTGGATTAGATATTGATGCTGAAGATTATAAAGATATTTTAAATATAAAAAGAAATAATGTAATCGTAACACCACACATAGCTGGGGTAACAAAGGAAGCAGTAGAAAGAATGGATGTAGAAGTGGCAAATAAATTAGTAAAGTATATTAACAAAATAGATTAGAAAAAATATTTATAATGATAAATTTTATTAGATTTACATTTTGAAGAATACTTTGAAGGGAGAAATAATAAATATGAAAATTTTAGTAATAGGGGATATAGTTGGAGAAAGAGCAGTAGAAATCATAGAAAGAAAGCTAAAAGATATAAAGGAAAAAGAACAAATAGATTTTGTAATTGCAAATGCAGAAAATGCCAAAAATGGTAATGGATTAAATAAAGAATTATTCAATAAAATAATTAGAGCCGGTGTAGATGTCATAACAATGGGAAACCATACATGGGGAGATGAAGAAATATATCAATTTATTGAAGATGAAAAAATTATTAGACCAGCCAATATAACGAAAGGGATAGCTGGAAATGGTTATACAATACTAGAAAGAGATAATCAGAAGGTTTTAGTAATTAATTTAATAGGAAGAAGATATATGGAAGGTGTTTATTATTCTGATAATCCATTTATTGTTGCCAAAGAAATTATAGAAAAATATTTAAACAAAATTAAAATTATACTAGTTGACTTTCATGCTCAGAGTACAGGAGAAAAATTTATGATGGCATATTATTTAGATGGTAAAGTAAGTGGGGTATATGGTACACATACTCATGTACAAACAGCTGATGAAGTTATTATGCCAAAAGGAACAGGATTTATAACAGACATAGGAATGACTGGGCCAATCTTTTCAGATTTGGGATGTGATCCTGAGAATTCATTAAAAAGATACATAGAAGATAAACCAGTTGAAGATATAATAGCTACTAATAATATAATGTTAAATGGAGCAATATTTGATATTGATGAAAATACAGGAAAAACAATAGAAATAAAAAGAGTACATATAGTTTATTAAAATACCAGATAAAGAAAATTTAGGAGAAACAAATGGAGAAAATACTTAGTAAGTTTAAGAATGAAAATAAGATACTATTGATGCTAGCATTTTTTAGCATATCTAAAGGATTATGGGAAAACTTTAGACAATTATGGCTTCAGGATAATAATTTAAATGTAACAGAAATAAGTCAAATACTTGGAACTGCTACATTTTGTTGTGTTATTGTATTAATTATTTTAGCCAAAGAATTATCATTAAATAGAATCAGAAAAATAATAAGTGTTTCTATTTTTATAAAAATAATCAGCTTAATTGCTTTATATACATTAAATCATACAGGAGATAACACACTTATTAATTTGTTCATAATATTAGATACAATATGTGAAAAAATAATTATAATAAGCATCTATCCATTTATTGTAAGTATAAAGAAAGATGATAAGTTATATAGCAAAAGAAAATTGGTAGAATATTTATTTTCTGATATAGGAATTTTAGTAGGTGGAATACTCATTGGAAGAACAATAGGAAATATATTAATAGATTATAATATGTGTTTATTAGTATCTGTTATATTTTTAATTTTAGCATTTGTTATAATAATAAATATAAAAAATATAAAAGTTAGTAAAGAAAAGGTAGAACTAAAGAAAACAATTCAATATATAGTAAAAGATAAAATTATAATTTTATACGTGTTAGATTATTTAATTGCAAATATAGCAATGAGTACAGGTTTAGGATTAAAAATGTTAATGTTAACAAATAGTTTGAATTTTTCAGCTGGAGAAGCAACAAACTTTTTGTTAGCAGTAGGATTGATTGCTGATGTGATTGGAATAATGGCATTAAAATATTTTACACCTAAAAATGATTATTTAACTATGACTATAAAATTCGGAATAAGAATGGTATTATATTGGATAGCTTATATTTCAAATGATTTAACAATGTGTTTAATAGCAATGACATGGTCAATATTAATTTCAACAGCATATGAAAATATAACAGATGCACCATACATAAATAGGATTAAAAATGAATATCAAATGATTTTTACAAATATACGTTATATAATAGGATTGGTTGGAACGTCTATAGGATTATATTTTGCAGGTATCATGTATAATTATGGAATAGCATATAATCTTGGATTATCAGCATTTTTTCTATTGTTCCAACTTACATTAGCTTATTATTTAATATATTTAAGAAAAAGTGAAAATAAATTAATGTGAATTAAGAAAGGAAGAAGAAAAAAGATGGATGAAATAACAAATAGATTTTTAGAACTATTTAATGAAATATCACAAATTCCGAGAGAATCTGGTAAGGAAAAGAAATTTGCCGACTTTTTAGAATTATTTGCTAAAAAGAATAATTTAGAATGTTATAGAGATGAAAATAATAATGTTTTAATTAAAAAAAGTGGAAACAAAGAAAACAATAAACCAATAATTTTACAAGCACATATGGATATGGTTTGTGTAAAAAGAGAAGATAGTAATCATAATTTTGAAGTAGATCCAATAGAAATAGTTAGAAATGATGACATTATATCAGCAAAAGATACTTCTTTAGGAGCTGATCAAGGAATAGGCTTGGCTATTATGTTATTAATACTAGAAAATAACCAAATAAAACATCCAGATTTAGAATGTTTGTTTACAACTGAAGAAGAAACTACTTTTAATGGTGCAGTAAATTTTGATTATTCAAAGTTAAATGGAAAAAGAATGATTAATTTAGATCATTGTAAAGATGATTCAATTGTTATAGGCTGTGATGCAGACATATGCAATAAATATATTTTTGAAGGAGAATTGATTACTAGTAACATACCATCTTATAGAATAAAAATAAGTAATGTAAAAGGTGGAAATTCAGGAATAGAGATTGAAAGAAGTAATAAAAGTGCAATTATAAGAATGGCTAAAATAATACAGAAATTACAAGCAGAAGATGATGTATTAGTCTGTAAAATTTCAGGAGGAGACTCAGAAGGCGATATAGCAACTTCATGTGAAAGTATAATAAAAACTAAAATTAAAGATATAGAGAATAAAATAATAGATGATTCTTTGGAAGATGATATGCAAATCCAAGTTAATAAAATTGATAATAATTTATCTTTTTCAACAGAAGACAGTAAAAAAATAATTAATGAAATAATGAATTTAAAGCAAGGAGTTATCGCATCTAATAATAATGTAATCACATCTGGAAATATAGGTGTTGTTGAAACAATGACAAATAAAGTTATTATTACTGGAATTTTAAGAAGTTTAGAAGAAAAAGATTTACAAAAGTATAATCAGGAACATTACTTAATATCTAGCAACAATAATTTTATTGTTGAAGAAATATATCAAGATTCAGCATGGATTCCTAATATGAATTCTAAATTAAAAGAGAATTATAAAAATATTTATTATAAAGTAAATGGAGATTATCCGGACTTTGAAATTACACATGGGGGATTGGAATGCAGTTGCATTTTTGAAAAAATTAAAGGATTAGATATGATTTCCATTGGAAGCATTATAGAAGATTTTCATACTGTAAATGAAAAAATGTACATAAGTTCTTGTAAGAAAACTATAAAAGTACTATTAACATATTTAGAATGTGAAAATAATGAGATAGAGTTAAAAAGAAAATAAAAGATAGTCATATAAAAGTAATAATTAATTTTTTATAGAATAAAACATATGTATTTGAGAATAATTTAGAATGATTAAAAAGACCTTATGAATATAAATATGTAAAAGTAAATTGGAATCAAAGTATACTAGATAATTATAGAGAAAAATATTTTTGGGGTTATTGTCAAAACGAATCTGCTAGAAATTATAAAATTGAGCCAAATAAAATAAAGGATATAATAAAATTATAGAGGTGTAAAATATGTTTTTGAATGAAATTAAAATTATCAATTTATTAGATGATATAGAATCTTTAGAAGAAGTTTCAAAATGGATATATGAAGAATGGGAGAAAAAATATAATAGAAAATTAGAAGATATAATTTATCGCTCAAAGCATTCTTTAAATAGAGAAGACATTCCTCAAATGTATATTGCAAAATATGATGATGAAGTAGTTGGATGTGTTTCAATTTGGAGATGTGACTTAAAATCAAGACAAGATTTGTACCCATGGATGGCAGCATTATTTGTAAAGAAAGAATATAGAAATCAAGGCATAGGTAAATTATTGCAAGAGAAAGTAATAGAAGAAACAAAAAAGATGAACTATAAAAACATATATTTAATAACAGAGCATGAAAATTATTATGAAAAAACAGGATGGGAATTTTTAGAAAAAGCACCTTTGGAAGATGGTAGTTATACTAAAATATACAAATACGATTTAACAAAAAAATAAACTAAATACGGCTTAAAGAAAATTCAAATACAAACAGGTGAATCTTGCAATCCTAAGCTCTATGAAAAGTGTGATTGTGAAATTGTATATGAAACTAGAATACAAAATATAGAAAACAATATTATTGGAAATAATGAAGTGTTATGATAGAATAACGATAAAGTAATTAAATATTAAAATAGATGTAATAATTTATATAGTGAGGGAAATATTATGAATAATAATGAAGAAATAGAAATAAAATTAGATTTAAGACAAGATATAGATAATATAGTTAAATTACGTTTACATAGATATAATGTTAAACATTGTAAGTATATGGAAGAACATTCAAGTTATACTCATAATGATAAGATTACTGCGAATTTTGGGATTTTCAAAGATGATGAATGTCTAGGTGGAGCTGTCGGCTATATTTCGTTTGGCTGGTATATGCTTACTGATTTTTGTATTGACGAAAAATTAAGAGGCCAAGGGATTCGGGAAGAATATTATAAGTAAAATAGAAGAATTTGCTAAAGAAAATAATTGTATAGGCGTACAACTAGACACTTGGAATTTTCAAGCACCTGAATTTTATAAAAAATTAGGTTATACTGTTTGGGGAGAATTCAAAGATTGTCCTCATGGAACAACTCATTATTATTTATATAAAAAGTTTTAGATAAAAAACTATTTAAAAGGAGCGTTGTCAATAAAGAAATTTGTTGATAAACTCCTTTTTATTGAATTAATTAAACTTTTACTTTGTGGTAATTGTAAAAAATAAAGCGTTATGATAGAATGAAAATGCTTAATTAAGCTTAATTGGAGGATTTTAATGAGAATTGGAATAGATATAGATGATACACTAACAGATGTAAAAGATGAACTAATTGAGGCAGGAGAGAAATATGCTAGAAGTTTGGGAAAAGATATAAAAATAGATAAAAGACTAGTTGTAAATTCAAGAGATAAAAATATTCTATTTAGGTGGGGAATAGAAAAAGGAGAAACAAAGCTACAAGCATTAAAAAGAGAATTTATTGAAGAAACTGGATATACCATAAAAAATATAGAACCATTTGATGAAGTTAGGTCATTTATAGATGGAGAAGAAAAAGGAATGTATTATAATCTTTTAAATTTATAATTATATTATTAATCCTTATGTTAGATGTTTTATCATGAAAAATTGGTGGAAAATAAATTAATTAAAAAAGAATTGGAGAAATAAATGATAGAAGAAATTAGAAAAGTAATTAATAATTTTGATGGAAATATATATCTTTATGCAAATGATTGTAAAGGTACAATTATAAAATTTAATGAAAATGAAGTTATTGAAACCGCAAGTTGTATAAAGTTATTTATATTAATTGAATATTATAAACAAATTTTAGAATGTAAAAAATCAAGAAATGATATTTTAACATATGAATATGATAAACATTATATGGAAAATGGAAGTGGTATCATTCAATATTTAGATAAATTAGAACTGACTTCTAGAAATATGGCAATACTTATGATTATTGATAGTGATAATATAGCAACGAATATTATGATAGAATATTTAGGAATAGAAAATATTAATAATACAATAAAATCACTAGGATTTAAAAATACAATATTAATTTGTCCAAAATTGGATTTTAATATTTATAAAGAAATTGGAAAAACAACAGCTAAAGAATATGGAGAACTTTATATAAAATTATTAAATAAAGAAATACTAAAACCAGAAATATGTGAAGAAATTTTAGAAATATTAAAAAATCAATTACATAATGACTTATTAATTAGAAAACTACCTTTGCAAGATTTAAATGAGATAGGGGAAGAAAATGCAAATATTAAATATATTGCTTCAAAAAGTGGGGGGTTAGGAGATAAGAGATATGGGATAGGTAATTGTCGCAATGATGGAGGAATTATTGCTACTAAATTTGGCTCATATATAGTTAGTATTTTTATAAATAACTTTAATGATTATTACTGGGATAGAGATAATAAAGCAATTCTAGCAGGAGGAGAAATTTATCATATTATCTATGAAAATTACTTAAACAACAAAGGAAAATTCATTTTATAGTTTTTTAAGAAATGAATAAAAAGTCAAGTTATTTAGAAAATAGCAAAAGTATACATTAAAAGAGTATGTCGAAAGGATGAAAAGAAAAATATGAAAAGCATATTAATCGCAGGTGTTCCTAGGTCTGGAAAGACAACATTATCAATGTTATTAGCTAATGAATTAAAAAATTATCATATAATAAGTTTAGATTGTATAAGAAATGCACTTGATGATATATTTCCTCAACTTGAAATAAATCCAAGAGATGGCAAAAATAATTTTACAGAGCTACCAAAGCTGGTTTCAAGAATTTTATATTACAATAAAAGAGATTTAAGAAATAAAATTAATTACATCATAGAAGGAACACAAATATTACCCGATACTGCAAAAGAACTATTTAATGATTGTATTGTGATATTTTTAGGTCATGGAAATATGAAACCAGAACAGATACTTGATAATATTAGAAAATACGATACACCAGAGGAATATTCATATAGTAGAGACGATGAAACAATGATGAAATCCATAATAAAGCATATTAAGATTGATCATGAGATAGAACAGAAGTGTAAATTATATGGATTTAATTATATTGATACTTCATCTAATAGAGCAGAAAAATTAAATAAATTAGTAGAAGAAGTTAAAAGAGATATATACTATTAGTAGAATAAATAGAAAGGAACAACAATAAATGAAAAATATGTAGATTACTTTATGGATTATCAAACAAATATTAAGTTTCCCAAGAGCAATTTTGAAAAATGATAGTATTGTAATACTAGATGAAGTAACATCAAATTTAGATTTAGAGTTTGAAGAAAAAGTTATGAAAGCAAATAAATCTATCTTGAAAAATAAAATCTCTTTTGTAATTGCTCATAGGTTAAATACAATAAAAAATTCAGATTTAATTTTATTTATAGAAGATAAGAAAATAGTAGAAATGGGAACACATGATGAATTGATTGATAAACATGGATATTATTACAATTTATATGCTAGCAAAGAAAATATGCAAAAAATATAATAATAGAGGTAACAAATATGAGAATAGGAATAGATATAGATAATTGTATATCAAATTTTGATGATGTATTATTAGAAGAATATTTAAAACATGATAAAGAATTGCGAAATACAGGAATTATAAATGAAAAACCATATTATTTAACTGTAGGAATGTTTGATTGGTCTAAAGAGGAAAATGATGAGTTCTATTATAATAATATACAAAGAATAGCAATGAGTTTAAAACCTTTAAAAGACAGTAAAGAAATTATAGATAAATTAAAAGATGATGGAAATGAAATCTACATTATTTCTTCAAGAGACAATGGGGAATATATAAACCCTGAAGAAATGACAAGAGAATGGTTAAATAAATATGAAATATATTATGATAAATTAATACTTACTGGAAAATATGAAAAAGGACCAGTATGTAAAGAAAATAAGATAGATATTATGATAGATGATAGTATTAAAAATTGCGAAGATATAGAGGCAAATGGTGTAAAATGTTTCATAATGAATACGAGATATAACAAACAAGAAACAAGATTTGAAAGAGTAAAAGAATGGGATGAAATTTATTCAAAAATATCTAAACTATATAAAAAAGACAATAAGATGTGTAAGATATAAAAGAAATACATAATATATTTAATAAATTAGTAGAGGAAAGTTAATATGAAAATATATGTAATTAGACATGGAGAAACTGATAGTAATTTAAAAAATATTGTTGCAGGAATCAAAGAAGATTTAAACCTAAATGGTATTAAACAAGCGGAAGCAGTTAGGGAAAAAATTGAAAATTTGAACATAGATTCATTATTTGTTCTCCAGCAAATAGAACTAAACACACTTGTGATATTATAAATAAAAATAATATTCCAGTCATATTTGATGAAAGACTAATCGAAAGAAATGTAGGTATTTATGAAAATGAAGATTGGAAAAATATAGATAGAAAAGAATTTTGGAATTACTATTCTACAAAATATACAAATTTAGAAACAATGAAAAGTGTATATAAGCGAGTATCAGAATGTCTAGATGAAATAAAAGAAAAATATAAAGATAAGACAATTTTATTAGTAACACATGGAGGAACATTAAGAGCCATATATTGGTATTTTAACGGTATACCAGAAGATGGTAGTGTGGGTTATGATATGCATTTAAATTGCGAGATAAAAGAATATGAATGGTAGGAAAATAAAATGAATTTAGAAAAAATAATAAATAATTGTACAGTTAATTTTGAAGGAAAAATAGCAGTATATTATGATGACTTAAAAGGAAATGTATTGGAAATAAATGAAAATGAAGAATATAATGGAGCAAGTTGTATAAAGATATATATCCTAATAGAACTATTTAATCAACTATATAAAGGTATAAAATCAAGAGAAGATAAATTAAAATATCAAGAAAAGGATTATGTAGATGGTAGTGGGGTACTTCGTTATTTATCTAAAAATATTGAACTTCCAGTATTAGATGTTGCAACACTAATGATGATTATAAGTGATAATATAGCAACAAATATGCTTATTAATTATTTAGGAATAGAAAATATAAATAGGACCATAAAAGAATTAGGATGTAAAAATACTAAACTATATAGTAAGTTTAAAATGGGTGAAAATGAAACATTTTCTATAACTACTGCTAAAGACTATGGAATTGTATGGAAGAAAATAAATAATAAAGAATTATATGATGAGAAAATATCAGAAGAAATTATTGAAATATTAAAAAATCAAAAATATCATGAAATGATAGCAGATGGAATTGACGATTTTTATAAAAAAGCAGATGACAGAGTTATAAATTATATTGCAACAAAAAGTGGTAAATATAAGAATGTCAGAAATGATGGAGGAATTGTATCTACAATTTATGGAGATTATATATTAACTATTCTAATTAAAGACTTTAAAGATGAATTTTATATGAATGATGAATATGTATATAATTATGGAAGAAAGATTAGTAGTATTATATTTCAAAATTTTATTAGATAATAATGCACTTAAATACATAAAAGAAAACAATATATAGAAACACAAGATGGATCACTCCCATGTTTGTTGCGTAGGATATTTTAGTTCTGAGTTGAAAAAAGCTTCGCTTTTTGCGAAGCTTTTTTCATGTTCATTAGAAAATTGGAATTGCATATAAAAATTAATTCTTAATCCTTCGTTACAGGAAATTTTTACAAAACAAATGATTTCTTTATTTTTTTAAATATTTATGATATTATGGCAAAGATAGTAAAATTATGTCGGAGGTAATAATGAATATAGGAATAGATATAGATGGAGTTTTAACAAATGATGATGATTGCTTATTAGATACAATAACAAAATATGTATTTGAGAATAATTTAGAAGGATTAAAAAGACCTTATGAATATGAATATGGAAAAGTAAATTGGAATCAAAGTATACTAGATGATTATAGAGAAAAATATTTTTGGGATTATTGTCAAAATGAACCTGCTAGAAAATATGCAAGTGAAGTAATAAAAAAACTAAAAGATGAAGGAAACAACATATATATTATAACTTCTAGACATTTTACAATAGAAAATACTAAAGAAGGAGAAAAGTCAAGAGAAATTGTAAAAGAATGGTTAAAGAAAAATAAAATAATATATGATGAAATATATTTTTCGCCAGATAAAACAAAGGAATTTGATACCTTAAAAATAGATATAATGATTGAGGACAGTCCAGAAACTATACCAACATTTATAAAACATACACATATTTTTTGCTATGATTGCAGATATAATAGAGATTTGAAATTAGATAACATGACAAGAGTATTTAGTTGGTATGATATATATTCTAAAATTAAAGAAATAGAAAACAAAAATAAAATCGTTATATTTGATTGGGGAGGCGTTATAGAAAGCCATACAGAAGGAGAATATTCAATAGATAAAGCTATCATAAATCTTATAAAACATTTTAATAGTAAAGAAGATGAAAAAACGATAGTAGAAAGATATCATGCTCAATCAGTAGAAGATATAACATACCATATTTATTTAGAAAATGATAAATGGTTTCAAAAAATAGAAAAAGAATTTAATTTAGAATGTAATTCAGAGGAATTTTATGATTATTACATAAAAGAATTTGATAAAATAGAATATTACAAGGATGTAGTAGAATTTGCTCATAGTTTAAAAGATAGATGTAAGATTGCTATTTTATCTAATCTGGGTTCATTAGATAAGCAAAGATTAGATAAACAAGTAGATTTGAAAAAGTTTAATTATGTATGGCTTTCATTTGAATTAAACTGCCGTAAACCTAAAGAGAAAATCTATGAAATAGTAGAAAATGACTGTAAGATAGAGCCTAAAAATATTCTATTTATAGATGACAGCAAAGAAAATATAGAAGTAGCAAAAAGCAGATGCTGGAATACTTGCTTAGCAACTGGACATGAATTAAATATAATAAAAGAAAAAGTAAATGAATTCTTAAACAAGTAATTGGAGGAATTTAAAGAATGAAAATTGGAATAGATATAGATGGTGTTTTAACAGATGAACAAAGATATGTATTAGATTATGGAAGTGCATATTTTACTAAAAGAAATATTCCATATAAGATTCATGATAACATTTACGATAGTAAAGAAATTTTTGAAGTATCAGAAGAAGATTATAATGCTTTTTGGAAAGAACATATTTTTGATTATTCTGAAAATATAAGTATTAGACCGTTTGCAAAAGATATTATAAAAAAATTAGTAGAACAAAATCATGAAATTTATATAATAACATCTCGATCTTATACAACATATGAAAATGATAATAGATTTAAAATGCAAAATATAGTAAAAGAATGGTTAAAAAGAAATGAAATCAAATACAATGACATCATATTCAGTAGAGAAAAAGATAAAATTTGTAACGAACTAAATATTGATGTAATGATAGAAGATAAACCAGAAAATGTAGATAAAATATCAAAGGATATTCCAGTTATTTGTTTCAATGAAGGATATAATAAAAAATGTACTGGAGATAATGTTTATAGAGCTTATTCTTGGTATGATGTATATAATAAGGTAAAAGAAATAAATAACAATTAGGAGTAAAAAATGAAAGTAAGATTATTAGGAACAGGAGCAATATATTCAAAATATAATTGTTCAAGTGAGTTAATAGATGACAAGATATTAGTAGATGTAGGAAATGGTGTACTAAAAGAATTAAGAAAAATAAATTACGATTTTACAAAATTAGAAATGATAATTATTACACATCTTCACGCAGATCATTATGCAGATTTGCCTGCACTCATATTGAATTTAGAAGTAGAGGAAAATTTAAAACCAATATATATTGCAGGACCCAAAGAATTAAAACAAAATTTAATAAAATTATGTCATATATATTATCAAGTTTTTTTGGATAAGTTTATTGAAGAAAAAATCAAATTTATAGAGATATTATCAGAAACAAAGTCAATAGATTTGCTTAATGATTATGAAATAATGGTTCAAAAAGTAAATCATTGTAATATAGAAAGTTATGGGTATATCATAAACAATAAGATAGGAATCACTGGAGATAGTTGCCTATGTGATCAAGTATTAGATATATTTGAAAATAGTAAAATTGTAATTGCAGATATTTCAATGATTAAAGGAACAAAATACCACATGGGAATTGATGATATAGAAACAATAAGAAAAACATATAAGAATAAAATAATAGCTACTCATTTAAGAGATGATACAAGAGAAGAATTAAAGAAAAAGTGCTTAAAAGATGTAATCATAAAAGAAGATGGGGCAGAAATGATAATATAATTTCAAAAGGAGTTTTTAATATGAAATTGACAAGCAAAGAAGCATTAGAAGAAATAGAGAAATTTAGAAGTAAAATGAAAGACACCGGATGGATAGATCATTCTATATGTGTAGGAAATACAGCAGGAAAAATAGCAGAAAGCTTAGAATTAAATGTAGATAAAGCCAAAGCACTAGGATATATACATGATATTGGAAAAGGAGTAGGAGAGTTTTGCAATCATGATATAAATGGATATGAATATATAAAAAAATTAGACTATGATGAAGAATATGCGAATATTTGCTTAACACATTCTTATTTAAATAATGATATCAATTGTACAGCAGGAGGATTTCCAGAAGCTATACCATTTAGGATAGAATTTATAAAAGATCATGAATACACAATATATGAAAAAATTATTAACTTATGTGATTTGATGTGTAAGGATGTGACATTAACATTAGAAAAAAGATTGATTGATTTAATTGTTAGAAAAGGTGTACATGAAAATACGATTTATCACATACAAGAAGCACAGAAATTAAAGAAAGAAATAGATGAAATGCTTGGATTTAATGTGTATAGATTATTTCCAGATGTGTTAGATAACGAAATTGGATATTTTCTATAAAACCTGAAAAAGATAATTTAGGAGTAATAAATGAACGAATATTTTTATAAACCAGAATACAAATATATGTATTTAGCTAATGTATCATATAGTTTTGCAAATGCACTAATCGAAACATTTGGAACAGTTATGTTGTATAAAAGTGGTATACCAATATGGCTTATTTTACTAATATATGGATTGAGATTTGGAATTACAGGTTTCTGCACCCCATTATTTGTTAGTATATCATCAAGATTTGGTATTGCTAAATGTATACTTATCTCTAATATTTTTAGCATTATTAGTGCTTATATGATGTTAGATGAAACAAATATATACAGAAATATTGTTATATTTATATTAGCAATGGGATTTATGGGACTTTCAAATCCATCTACCGATTCATTATCAAGCAAATATGTTGAAACAGAGCATAGAGGAAGATTTAATAGTTTAATAAATATTTCTAAAATAGTGGCAACTGCTCTTGCAAGTTGTTTAGTTGCTTGGGGAGTGATTTCTGATAATAATAGAATTTTATTTATTGTAATTAGTATGTTCTTTTTATTACAATATATATTTATAAGAAAAATAGATTATAAAGTTGAAAATGAAACGAATGCTTTTAAAGCATCAATGAAATATATAATAAAAACAAAGAGTAAATATAAAATTATTTACGCTTTAAGGACAAGCCATATTATAGAAAGATTATTTGTTCCTTTATATTTATTTATTGCAGTTAAAGACTTTTCGGTATTTTCTTCAATTATTATAATATCACTATTATTACAAATCATCACAATATCATTAATTGGAAAATATACTGATAAAAATATTGTTAAAGCAAATACTTTGGTAACAATTATAAAAGTTATTATAACAAGTGTATTCTTATTTGCTAAAAATAAAGTAATAATTGCTTTTAATAAAACATTAAGTGATAATTTTGAAAAAGTATATGAAACTTCAATTCATACATCAATACAAAACATTATAAAAGAGTCAAAAGAAGATAATGACCTTCTAGCAGCAGTAGGACAAATGAGTTTATGTTTCACAGAAGTAATTATTTTTGCCATTTTAACAATAGCAAGTATTTTAATTGGAGAGCAAGTATTTATCATAATTTTTATACTTTCTATAATTTCATCAATCTTTATAAATCTAAAAATAAATAAGTAATATTACTTTAAATATGCAAAATTTAAAAACAAAATCTAAAATGCAAATAGAAATATTCCTGTAGAAGTAAATAAAATTATTTAGGAGTAACCAAATAAAATCATAATCCATAAAATATATAAAAATGAAAGGAGAATATCATTTATGGATTATGAATTAATGATGAACGGAAATGTCAAAATCGGACAACGAGCACCAGAATTTGAAGCAAATACTACTATGGGAAAAATAGCATTAACTGATTATGCACGGACAATGGCTAATTTTGTTTTCTCATCCGGGAGATTTTACTCCCGTATGCACAACAGAAATGATCGCATTTACAAGAGCACATACATATTTTAAACAATTAAATACTGAATTGTTAGGTTTAAGTGTAGACAGTAATTCTTCACACTTAGCATGGGTATACGATATATACTGCAGAACAGGTATAAAAATATCTTTCCCAATCATTGCTGATAGAAATGGAGAAATTGCCAGAAGATATGGAATGATTTCAAATGATATTAGTAACACAGAAACCGTCAGAAATGTCTATATTATAGATGACAAAGGAATTATTAGAACTATTTTAATCTATCCAATGAATGTGGGAAGGTTTATACCAGAAATTATCAGAGTTGTGCAAGCATTACAAATGGCAGATTGTGCACAAGGTTCAACAGCAGCCAATTGGATTCCTAATCAACCTGTCATTGTTTCACCACCAAAAACTTATGAAGAACTTGTAGAACGTGTAAGTGAAATAGATAATAATAGAAATGGAATCAGTTGGTATTTAAGCTTTAAGGAACCACCTGAAAAATGCATTAATAAAAAATGTGATACAAAATAACGAATTTGTGATAAAATTAATGAAACATTATAAAGTAAGTCAAATGTCAGACTTACTTTTTTTCTTTTAATGAAACTATTTCCCATTTTTTAAGAACTTATATAGTGAAAGGAGAAAGAATATGGGTACCCAAAAAGAATTTGAAGAAATATATAAAAAAACATATGATGTAACGCTAAAATATATTATATGTAAATGCTCTAATCTAGAAGACGTAAATGATATTATACAAGAAATTTATATGGAATTATATAAATCATTAAAAAATGGAAAACAAATCAAAGATTTAAAGGCATTTATACATGGTATTGCCAAAAATAAAATCAGAAAACATTTTTATTTAAAAAATAAATTAAAAACAATATCTATCTTTCAGGAAAAAGAGGATGAAGAAACAATGATCGAAATAGATTCAAAGATAGATATAGAAGCACAAATGATAACTAAGGATAATATAGAAACAATTTGGAAACATATTATTGAAAGAGACCTATTAACAGGTAAAATATTTTATTTATACTTTGTTTCAGAAATGACTTTTAAAGAAATTGCAAAAGAACTTAGAATAAAGGAAACAACGGCCAAAACAAAGCTATACAGAATGCTAAAAAATATAAGGGAAATGTATGGTGACGAAATCAAAAATAATGGAGGTGAACAGCAATGAAACAAGATATAAAAGAATATTTTGAAAAGGAATATAATGCTAACAGCAATCTTCAAAAAATTCTATCTAAAATAACAAATGAAAAGAGGAATAATATGAATAAGAATAAATTATTAAAAATGGTGGCTACATTTATCATTGCAATAGGCCTAACGGCAGGAGTTGTCTATGCAGGAAGTATTATATATGAAAAAGTCTTTAAAGAACCTGAAATCATAGAAAACTATATAGAAAAAATAGAAATTAATGAAGATGATCTAAAAAATATCATCTCCGAAGAAGAAGCAAAGAAAAAAGCAGTAGACGGAATAAAAAGATTTGGAATTGAAATTTCTGAAGAAGATATAACAGATGTATTTTTAGATAAAGCTGTTCCTAATGTTTATTCTCTATTATATACAATAACTGTTTTAGATGGAGAAATGTATATTGATGTGGATGCATTAACTGGAAAATTTGAAGGTTTTAATATTGGTAATATTGATACAAAATTTACAGGAAGCCAGTTAATGGAAGAGTATGCAACTACAAAAGAAAATGTAATAGATGTGGTAAAAGAAAAGAAAAAAGAATATGGTTTTGGTGATGAATATGAGCTTGTAGAGCTTACTAATGGAACAGGAGATGATGAGAAAAAATCAGGGTTTTGGTTTGCTACTTTTGCTAAAAAATATGATGGGATTGTAAACAGATATCAAAGTGTTGCAATTTCTATTATTCCTACGATTAATTATGTATATTTAGTTAATATACAAGACATAGCATTTGAAAATAATCCAATTGTTATTAGTGAGGAAGAAGCTATCAAAATAGCTAAAAAAATTGATAAAAAAGTAAATAATGAAAAATATAAAATTAACAAGGTAACGGCAATATTATCAATTGAATATATGAATGGAGAAGTTTACCTAAAAGAAAATGGGATGGATGATGGTGAAAGAACGATTACATTAGAAGATGGATCAATATTACAATACAATGTTTATAAAGCTTCTCAAGAAATACGAAAGGTTTATGTAGTGGAAGTTTCTTATAAAAATAGACCTGATGAAAGACCCAGAAAGTATTATGTTGATGCAACCACAGGTGAAATTGTTGGAGGGGAAAACATATTTGATTTAGAAGGCAAAGAACTAGAATTATGGCAAGAATCTAACAACTAAAGACATGATAAATAGATTTAAAGGTTAAAATATAACTTTCCATATTTAATAAAAATTATATAGATGATAAAATTCTTTAAAATTCTCAAAAAAAGTAATAATATAAGAAAAGTGGTTCAATTTTTTGTAATAATATTGAAAAGATTACCATAATATTATAAAATTGAAAAAATAGGTGAATTAAAAATTTAAAAAATAGGAGAGAAATCAGATGAACCAATTATTAGTATTAGATTTAGACGGAACATTATTAAGAAATGATAAAACAGTATCAGACGAGACAGTAGAAAGCTTAATAGAATTTAAAAATAGAAATAATAAAATCCTATTTGCAACAGCAAGACCACCAAGAGATGCTTATAAATATGTACCTCAAAAACTAAGAGATAATCCCATTATTTGCTATAATGGTGCATGTATGATTAATCGTAAAGAAATATTATATAAAAAAGAAATGTCAAAAGAAACTGTTTTTAGTATAATAGAAAGATCAGAAAAATCGGGATATCATCAAATTTGTTTTGAAATTAATGATAAGTTATATTCGAACTTTGACACTTCTGAATTTTTCGGAAAAGTTCCAACAGAAATCGTGGATTTAACAAAATTGGATATGAAAACAGTATATAAAGTGATTATTTGTAATAAAACGCCTATTTCTCATGATTTTCTTACAATTTTACCAGATACATGTAAAGGTATCGTTACAGACAATGGAAAGTTATGTCAAATTATGGATCAAGAAGTATCTAAATGGAACAGTATACAATCCATAATCAAAAAATGGAATATAAAAAACGAAGATATTATAGCATTTGGCGATGATTATAATGATTTAGAAATGATTGAACATGTAGGGATTGGTGTGGCTATGGGAAACGCAGAAAAAGTTGTAAAAGATGCTGCTGATTTTATAACAGACACAAATATGAATGAAGGTATTAGCAAATATTTAAAAGAGAATATATTATAGGAAATGTCCAATTAACATTTAAAACGTTTATCAAATAAAAAAATGATTTTCTAAATTTAAAAAATGGAAATCCTCTAAAAAAGAATACAAATAAAAAAATTTCACATAATAATAGTATGAACAAAAAATATGTTCATATACAAATTTTTGGAGGTAACGAAATGGAAGGAAATCAAAAAATACATTGTACTGTAGGGACTTGCAAGTATAATGAAAAAAATCAAAACTTATGTAAGTTACAAGCAATCCAAGTAGAACCAACTAAAAATTGTAATACAAAACAAGCAGATGAATCTATGTGTTCAAGTTATATTTATGGGAAGGAATAATTTTCTTCTCATTTTTCTTGACATATCTATAAATTAGAACTAAAATAACCTTAGTAAAATCAATGAGGGAGAATCCCCAAAAGGAGGAAAAAGATATGTTAGTTACAACAAAGGAAATGTTTGAAAAATCAATGAAAGAAGGATTTGCAATAGGTGCATTTAATGTAAATAATATGGAAATTGTACAAGCAATTACAGATGCAGCTCATGAAACACAATCACCAGTTATTTTACAAGCATCATCAAGTGTAGGATATTTAATGAAAATGGTACAAGCAGCAGTAGAAGAATATCCAGAAGTTCCAATTGCAATACACCTAGATCATGGACCAGATTTTGAAACAGCAAAAATGTGTATTGATAATGGATTTACATCTGTTATGATAGATGGTTCAAAATATGATTTTGAAGAAAATGTAGCTTTAACTAAACAAGTAGTAGACTATGCACATTCTAAAGGTGTGGTGGTTGAGGCTGAACTTGGAAAATTAGCAGGTATAGAAGATGATGTAAATGTAGCAGCATCAGATGCTATGTATACAGATCCGGTACAGGCAGAAGAATTTGTAAAAAGAACAGGTTGTGATTCTCTAGCTATTGCCATAGGAACTAGCCATGGAGCTTACAAGTTTAAAGGTGAAGCAAAATTGAGATTTGATATCTTAAAAGAAATTAAAGAAAGAATACCAAATACACCAATTGTATTACATGGTGCTTCTACAGTTATACCAGAATTAGTTAACATGTGTAATCAATATGGAGGAAATATTCCCGGAGCAAAGGGAGTTCCAGACGAAATGTTACATGAAGCAAGTATATCTGGTGTTTCTAAAATTAATGTAGATACAGATTTAAGATTAGCTATGACAGCAGGAATTAGAAAAGTATTTGTAGAAGATCCAAGTGCATTTGATCCTAGAAAATAAATTAATTAAAGAAACAGTTGCACATAAAATGAGAGACGTATTTGGATCTAGTAATAAAATATAATAGAGGAAAACAAAATGGCACGCTTAAAGAAGGAAGAAGTTATTCAATTATATAAAATTCCGAATTCAATGGATGCAAAAGAAATCTGTAGATATAGTGGTTTCTTTACTAGTGTCGCAGTGATAAATAAATATCTTAATGAGGCGAGAGCGTTAGGAATTATTACTCCAGAAGATGATAATGTATTTAAAAAAAGACAAAATGAAAAAGAAGAAGAAACATATGAAAGAAATAGCATTGTATATGAACAATCTTTGAAAAAATTCTTTGAATTCAAATCAAAAGAAACAATTGCAAATGAGATTGAGGAAGAATTTCATATAAAAGTTTCTGCAAGAGAGATAAGAACAATGCATTCATTGGCTATCAAAAGAGGAATTTTTACTAAAGAAAGATATGAGGAAATTATACAACAAATTAGAACGAATTCTATAAGAGAAACAAACAAAAAGAAAAAACAAATGAAATTAGAAAAGGAACAAAATAGATAGTTTTGTTCCTTTTAATATTGTTTATTTTTTAAATTGATAGCGATTTGCTTTTGAGCATCCTTTTTTGCAAGCTCCTGTCTTTTATCAAATAATTTTTTACCTTTGCCAATACCTAATTCAAGTTTAACAAAATTTCCTTTAAAATAAAGATTAAGGGGGATTAGTGCATATCCTTTTTGCTTAGTAAGACCAATTAATTTTTCAATTTCTTTTTTATTTAGCAATAGTTTTCTATCCCTTAAAGGATTTTTATTAAATATATTTCCGTGTTCATAAGGACTAATATGCATTCCAGATATGTAAACTTCACCATTTTTAATATTGGCATAACTATCTTTTAAATTTACTTTTCCAGCTCTGATTGATTTAATTTCTGTTCCAAAAAGGACAATTCCTGTTTCTATTTTATCTTCAATAAAATAATTATGATAAGCTGTAGGATTTTTTGCGATTAACTTTGTATTCATATAATTACCTCTTATTTTTTTTGAATATTATAACATATATTATTGAATAATAAAATAGAACAGATAGAAAATATTTTTAAATTTTCTATCTGTTATTTAAAAATTTAATCTCTTCTTGAATGATTATTTTCAGAAGTTAATTGATTAGAATAATACCAAACAACAGCAATAATAGCAATTGCAGCAATACCTAAAATTAACCATGTCCAAGCAGTTGCATTCATTCCCATGAAAGTTGCATTTCCATCGGTTGAGGTTCTTGTAGCTGTATAAGTACCATTATTTGTGGCAGTATCTCTAGGAGAAGTTGCATTATTGATATCTCTTCCTACAGTATTTCCAGTATCTTTGATTGCATTTCCAGCATTCTCCATTGTATTTTCTGTTTTCTCTGTAGAATCTTTTACAGCATCTCCAGCGGTATTCATAGCACCTTCTACAGCATTTTCAGCATTATTGACAGTATCTCTTACAGCATTTGTAGCTTCTGTTAACATATCTGCTGCAAAACATACAGAAAAAGAAAATATAATAGAAATAATAATAGCAAATGTGATAAATAATTTCTTTTGCATAACCAAAACGCCTCCTTTAAATAATATAATGAAAATAATATTAAACAATATATTCTCATTAATATTATTTAAAAAAGAAAAATAAATATACATGTAAAAATTACAAAAAAAGATTTTAACAAAAAATGTTAAAATCGAAAATTATATTATTTACCAAGTCTAATTAAAATAGCAATTGCAAGTAATATTAGTAAAACACCAATAGCAATTAAAATAATACATAAAATATTAGATAATCCTAATTCATTTTCTGGTAGGTTTCCCATTACAGTTGTAGTATTAGCAGCAGGATTAGTTGAAGATGTATTTGTCTGACTACTTGAAGAATTCGTAGTTGTATTTGAGTTTCTTGAAGTGTTAGAAATATTAGTTGTATTAGAATTACTTGAATTATTTGTATTAGATGTACTATTTGAAGTATTTTGAGTATCTGTTTCGTTTATATCCATATCTACAGCAAAAGTCTTTGAAATAAAAGCCATTGATACTATAAATATGAATATAATAGACAATATTTTTAAATTTTTAATCATAATTCATTACCTCCATTTAAGAAAAAACAATCCTCTTTAGTTCTTTACTATGATATCACAAATATCAAAAATATGTCTAGTATTTTTTCAAAAATGTAAAAAATATATTCATTTTTTTTAATTTATGATATGATATAAAATAAAGGGGGAGAAAAATGAAAAAATTTTTGAAAAAAATAGTAATAATCCTTATTATATCAATTATTATTTCTATCTTTTTATGTGTAGGCATTATGCAAGAGAGCAGTGGAGGAAAAATACAATATTTAAACAACTTAAATTATGATGTATCATTGAATGAAGATGGAAGTATTAATGTGATTGAGACATGGGACATTTATGTGAAAGATACGGGAACATTGTTTAAAAATTTTTCACTTTCTAAATCATTGTATGGAAATATAACTGAGGTAAAAGTTAAGGATCTAGAAAATAACAAAGATTTGACACAAATCTATAAGGAAACATATCATGTTGGCAATAATTTATTTTATGCATTAGATATTGGAGCAAATGTATTTGAAATTGCTTGGGGAACGGGAATGAGTACATCTTCAGGAAACAGAAAGTATCAAATTTCATATAAAATTGAAGATGTTATAACAAGTTATTATGATTGTCAGGAATTTTATTGGAAATTTATTGAAGAAGGAAAAAATGCTATTCCAGTAAAATATTTAACTGGGAAAATTACATTGCCTCAAAATGTTCAAAATATAGAAAACTTAAAAATATGGGGACATGGTCAAGTCAATGGAAACATTGAAAAAACATCGAACCATTCAGTAGAATTTAAAATAAATAATTTAAAACCTAATGCTATGTTAGAAGTAAGGGTAATATCAACAGAAAAACTATTTAATGTTTCAGAAAATAAAGAAAGAAAATATCATAATTTAGATAAAATTATACAAGAAGAAACAGAATGGTCAAATGAGACCAATACAAAAGCTATAATAACCAGAATTATTTTAATAACAATCTACGCAATTATACTTATTGTCTATATTATAAAAATTATAAAATATAGAAAATTTAATAAAAAAGAAAATGATGGTATTATAAAAAAAGAATTAAAATATACTAGAGAAATTCCAAGAGAAGGAGATTCTACACCAAATGAAGCAGTTTATCTTTATCATTTCGAAAAAGAAAAATTGGAAACTTCAGCTGTGCAGTCAGAAATGGTTGCTTCCACTATTTTAAATTTATGTTTAAAAAAGGTAATAACACTAGATATAGAAGGTAAAAATATTTATATTTCAATACTAGGAGATGGATCATCTTTAAAGAAAGAAGAATATCAAGTATATAAATTGCTATACGAAGCAAGCAAAGGAAAAGAAAGATTGGAAATTACTGAATTAAATGATTATGCTAAAAAACATTATTCAAACTATAGTATGTATATAAATCAAATGGTAAATGAGACTAGAAATGAATTATATAATATGCAACTGATAGATAAAAAAGAAGAAAAAATGTATAGAAAATCTAAATCTGCTAACATGTTTTTAAATGGAATTTTATGCATCTTTATTTTTATATTAACCTTTTTAGCAATGATACATATTCCTACTTTTTTAATTCCTATGGACATTTCTTTAGGTATTGGTAGTAGAGAAAGTTTTACAATACTTGTACTTGGAATAACACCATTAATACTTGTTATGTTATACTCTTTACATTTGAAAACAAAAATAGAAAATAAAATAGCAGTTATTACACAAAAAGGGTATGATGAAAAAGTGCAATGGGAAGCATTGAAAAGATTTTTGGAAGATTATTCTTTATTAAATGAAAAAGAAGTGCCACAATTAGTTGTCTGGGAAAAATATCTAGTTTATGCAACTGCTTTCGGAATTTCCAATAAAGTAATTGAGCAAATGAAAGCAAAATATCCAAAAGTATTCCTTGAAGATTCTTGGGATACAGAAATGAAGAAAAATTATCCAATTATCTATTTCTCAACTAATCCAATATATTATTCAACATATACCATTGGTACTTCACCAATATCTATGTTAAATCAAGGCGTATCAAAAGCATATTCAACGTCAGTTGCAGAAATTGCAGCACATAACACATCTAGTGGTTATGGCGGAGGAGGTGGCTTCTCCGGAGGAGGCGGACGGCGGAGGTGGCCGGAGGCCGGAATGGGCGGAAGATAAGAAAATAAGCAAAAACTGTTCAAATCAAATTGAACAGTTTTTGTAATATTCTAAAAATTTACATAAAACTTGATAAAATAAAAAAAATACATTATAATATACATGCAAAGAAAGAAGGTAAAACATTGGAAAAATATTTGGATTTAAAAAATACAATAGATTATTCAAAATTAAAATTTGCAGGAGAAATTATAAAAAATGGAGGACTTGTTTTATTTCCTACAGAAACGGTATATGGAATAGGTGCAAATGGATTAGATGAAAATGCTGTAAAAAAAATATACATGGCAAAAGGAAGAAAACAAGATAACCCATTAATTTTACATATTTCTGATTTTAATATGTTATCTAAAATTGCTAAAAATATTTCAGAAATAGAATATACATTGATAAAGGCATTTTGGCCGGGACCATTTACCATTATTTTAAATAGAACAGATATTGTTCCAGATATTGTTACAGCGGGATTAGATACTGTTGGAGTTCGTATGCCAAGTGGAAATATTGCAAAAGAGTTAATTTCTTATGCTGGTGTTCCTATAGCAGCACCAAGTGCTAATATTTCCGGAAGACCTAGTGGTACTAATATTTCAGATATTTTTCAAGAACTTTCAGACAAGGTAGATTATATTATTGATGGAGGGGAATGTGAAGTTGGATTAGAATCAACTGTTGTAAGAGTGATAGATGGAATTCCAAATATTCTAAGACCGGGTAAGATTTCACCAGAAGATATACAAAAAACAGTTGGAACAGTAAAAGTAGATGATCATATTTTAAAAAACATTAAAATGGATGAAAAAGTGTTATCACCCGGAATGAAATATAGACATTATGCACCCAAAAGTAAATGTATATTAGTATATAGCCCAAATAATCAAAAAATGATAGAAAAAGTACGAGAAATTTCTAAAGGATATCATAACCCACTTATTATTTCTTGCAATGAAAATGCGAATTGCTATGATGTAAGAAACAAGATTATGTATGGTTCAAAAGAAAATTTAAGAGAAATTGCACAAAATATATTTAAAGATTTACGAAAAGTAGATGAATTTGAACCTGATATTGTCATTATTGAAGGCGTAAAAAGTGAGGGAATAGGTCTTGCAATTATGAATAGACTAATTCGTGCTTGTGAATATCACTATATAAAAGTATAAAAGGCAATACATAATTTTGTATTGTCTTTCTTATTGTTTTAAACAACAAGGTAAGGCTTCTTATAAATTTTTAAAAAATAATTGTAACAAAAAGATATCTTTTTACACTAATAAAGTGAAAGGAGGAAAGGTTATGCAGAATATGGAAGAAATATATAATAAATATTCGAAAATTGTATATAAATATATATTCTGCTTAACAGGGAAAAAAGAAATAGCTGAAGAAATCGTACAAGAAACATTTTTAGTGGCTATTGAAAATATTGATAAATTTGAATATAAATGTAAGCTATCTACTTGGCTATGCCAAATAGCAAAATATATTTGGTTTAATCGATATAGAAAAGAAAAAAAGAGAAAAGAAATTTCAATGAACACTCTAGAAAATACATTATTTACAGAAGAATCTATAGAAGAAATCGTTAGTCAAAAAGAAGAAAAATTGGAATTATTAAAAAACATACAAAAATTAAATGAAGAAACTAGAAATGTGATGTATTTACGAATATTAGGAAATTTAGAATATGAAGAAATAGGGGAGATAATGGGAAAAACCTCTAATTGGGCTAGAGTTACTTTTTTTCGTGGAAAGCAAAAAATGAAAGGAGATGGAGAAAATGAAAAAGGAATGTGAAATTGTACAAGACTTAATTTTTGGATATTGTGATGGAACATTAAATCCAGCTTCTAAAGAACTGGTAGAAAAACATTTAGTAAAATGTGAAGAATGTAAAAAGATTTATGAAGAAATAAAAAAAGATAAGCAAATTGAAGATGATGATAAAATTGAAATTGATTATTTAAAAAGAGTAAATAAAAAATTGAAAAGGAAAAAAATCATAATAGCAATTTCTAGTGTATTGATTATATTACTTGTTATTCTTCATATTATTGCATTTATCAGTTATTATCATGATCAAACAACAATGGAAATTTTTATGAATAAAGAAATATCCGAGGAACAAATGACCAATATTCAAAATCAAATAAAAAATCAAGCAGAAGATGTTGAAATCACCTATGTTTCAGCCAAACAACATTTAGAAAATTTGAAAGAAAAATTTAAAGAAAATCAAGACTTATTAGCAGGATATAATGATGAAAACAATATATTTACAGATTCATTTGTGATAAAAACAAAATTAGCGCAAGACATAGAAAAAATAGAAAAAAGTTTAGTAAATGTTGAAGGAATTCAAAAAATCCAATCTTCTTCAATTAATAATCCTTATATGGCTTTAGCAAATGATTTTATGACATGGTATATAGATATGCGTGGACCAGTAAGTAATGGTGAATAGAATAAACTTTAATAAAATATTGATTGATAAAATTCTTAATTTATGATATATAGAGATAAAGAAATAAAATCTATAATAAAAATAGAGAAATTTTATGAAATGTCCGAATTGTAGAAATACAAATATATCAAGTTTGGTCATTTTATTTAAAATGTGAATATAGAAAAGAAGGAAAATATGGATATAAATTGTTTAGAATTAACGAATGAAGATTTAAAAGAAATCTTTAAAGAAAGAGAAAAAGATAGTCATAAAGGAATTTATGGATATGTAGGCATCCTAGGAGGGTGTATGGAATATACAGGAGCTGTTAAATTGGCCAATTTGAGTTCAACTGCATTACGAGCTGGCTGTGGTGTTATAAGAGTCATTGTTCCCAAAAGTATAGAAAGCAGTATTGCTCCATATTTATTAGAACAAACTATTTTTCCAATAGAAAATGATAAAGAAGAAAAAATGAAATTTAACAAAGAAGAAATGGATAAAGCTTTAGAAAAATTAAAAGCAATCGCAATTGGAATGGGATGGGGAAAAGGTAGAGACAATGAAAAAATCTTAGAATATATATTACATACAAAAAAAATTCCTTGTGTAATCGATGCAGATGGGTTAAATACTTTATCTCAAATGGATTTAAATATTTTACAAAAAACAAAATGTAAAGTCATATTAACACCACATTTGAAAGAGTTTGAAAGATTATCAAAGATATCTATAGAGCGTGTTAAAGAAAACCCAATAAAAATTGCTGAAACATTTGCTAGTAAATACCATGTTATTTTATTATTAAAAGGAACTATAACTATTGTTACAAATGGTATAGAAACGTATTTAATAAAGAGAGGATGCCCGGGAATGGCAACAGCAGGAAGTGGAGATGTATTATCGGGGATTTTGGTAGGCATGTTAGGTTACTGTGAACCTAGTACAAAAATAGTAGCAGCAGCTAGCTATTTAGCAGGTATGGCAGGAGAATTAGCCCAAGAAAAATATACAGATATTAGTATGAAGGCTTCTGATACAATTGAAATGATCCCAGAAGCTATTAAAAAGATAAGAAAATTATAAAGTTAAAGCACAAATATTGTATTTTACTTTTTATGAATTACTCGGTTACATTGCAGAATATACAAATTCTAAAATTATCAAACAGGCACCTCTCAAAGCAAGTTTGAGATTCTCCTATTTGATAATTCAAGAGTTTATAATATTCTTCCATTTACATTCGTAATTCATAAAAAGTAAGATACAATATCTGTGCTTAAGATTATATAATTAAATTTATTTTCAATTTATATTATAAATTAGCCAAAGGATTACTTTCAACAGCATTTCTAACTTGTGAATTATCAACATGTGTATAAATTTCAGTAGTGGAAATACTTTCATGACCTAAAAGCACTTGTAGGGCACGTATATCCACATTTCCATATTGATACATTAAAGTAGCGGCTGTATGTCTTAATTTATGTACAGAATATTTATTTGTATCAAGTCCTGCAGCTTGTAATTCTTTATTCACAACATATTGAACAGTCCTTTTACTAATTCTTTCGCGACGTTCACTCAAAAATAACGCTTTATGAGAATTTAGTTTATCAACTTTAACACCTTCTTTAGGTCTTACTTGTAAATATTCACTAATTGCTTTTAGACAAGCTTGATTTAAATAGATTGTTCTTTCTTTATTACCTTTACCAATAACATTTAATTTTGCTTCACTAAAATCAATATCTTTGATATCAATTCCAACTAATTCAGATAAACGAAGTCCACAATTTAAAAATAAAGTAATAATTGCATAATCTCTTTGATAATTTCGATTATCCTCATTTTCTGTAACAGACAATAATCGTTTACTTTCTTCTAAATTCAAATATTTAGGAAGTCTTTTATCTGCCTTTGGTGTTTCTAAATTTTGTGCAGGATTGACTTCTATTAAATTTGCTTTTTGAGAAAGATATTTAAAAAAGATTCTTATAGTAGATACTTTTCTAGCCCTTGTAGCAGCTTTGCTTCTAAGTTCTATTGCCATATAACTGATGAATGCATGAATATCTTCTAAAGTAATTTTTTTGACAGTACTAATTGGAATATCTTTAATTTCAATTTTTGTAAAATCTGTTTCATCTGTCATATGAAAATAAATTTTTATAAATCGAAAAAACATCATTAAATCATAATTATATTCCTTGATACTATTAGGTGATTTATTTAAAATGGTAGCACTATAATCTAAAAAAGAATTGATATAGTCAGGATTTTCTTCTCTATTTATCATATGTTTTTCACTCTCCCTTGGTATATATGTTATTATATATCAATAGATATAAAAAAGGAATAGAAATCCAAAAAGTTTTGCGCAAAGTTTTAATTTGATTTTTTCGTCTATTGTGATATACTATTTATGAAATTCATAATAAAGGATAGTGAATATATGTTTAATAATAATGAAGATGAAGTTCCTAAAGCTATGAGAAAAATGAAAAAAGAAAAAGAGGAACGAGAAAAAGTTATAGAAGAAGAAAACAGAAGAAAATATAGAAATAAACATAAAAGTATAGGAAACAAACATGCTAAAAAGAAGAATGAAGAAAACGATTTTGATTACAAAAAAGCAATAAAGAAAAAGAAGATAAAAAAAATAATTATTATCTTAGTGCTTATTGTTATCATTATTTTAGCTATCATATTGGGCATTTCAGCATATAAATGGAAACAAATAACAACAGATATGTTTGTAAATGAAAATTCTGTTGTTGTAGATTCTGATGGCAACGTGATTGCAGAACTCGGAAGTGAAAGAAAGAAAATCAAAGTTGAAAATAAAGATATGCCTGAAAATTTAAAAGATGCTTATGTTTCTATTGAAGATGAAAGATATTATAGACATCATGGTGTAGACATTAAAAGAACAGGATCAGCAATTATTAATTATGTAATACATGCAGGAAATTCTTCATTTGGAGGAAGTACCATTACCCAACAATTGGTGAAAAATTTAACAGGGGATAATAGTGGCGCTATTTCTAGAAAAGTAAAGGAATGGTGGAAAGCATATTTACTAGAATGTTATTTCTCAAAAGAAGAAATATTAGATATGTATTTAAATGTCATTTATGTTGGACCTAACATATATGGTGTAGGTGCTGGTAGTCAGTATTATTTTAGTAAAGATGTTCAAAATCTGACACTAGCTGAATGTGCTTTTTTAGCGGGAATTAATAATTCACCAAATTCATATAATCCCTTTGATGAGGAAACAGACAATACAGAAAAGATCTCAAATAGAACGATAACTGTATTAGATAAGATGCTAGAATTAGAATATATTACCCAAGATGAATATAATACGGCTGTAACAGAAGTAAATAATGGTTTAAAATTTAAACAAGGAACAGTAGAAGCAAGTGATGGAATTTATTCTTATCATACAGATGCTTTGATAACAGAAGTGATTAGTGATGTTGCTGAAAAAAATAATATAACAGAAGAATTTGCGACAAACTATTTATATTTAGGTGGTCTAACAATAAATAGTACACAAAATTCTAATATTCAAAATGAAACAGAAAAAGAGTTTGATAAACGTCAATATAATATTGCATCTCGAGAAGGAGGAGATCCAGCACAAGCAGCAATGGTTATTATAGATCACAAAACAGGTCAAGTAGTAGCTTGTGTTGGTGGTTTGGGAGAAAAAGATACAGCAAGAGGATTAAATAGAGCAACACAAAGTACAAGACAAACTGGCTCTTCAATTAAACCTTTAGCTGTATTAGCTCCGGGAATTGATAAGAAAAAATTCACAGCAGCAACTATTTATGCAGATGTGGAAACAACTTTTGAAGGCAATTATAGTCCTGTCAATTATGATGGATATTTAGGAAAAGTAACAGTTAGAAGAGCTGTAGAATCTTCTCAAAATATCCCATTTGTAGAAATGATGGAACAAATAGGTATAAAAACGTCTATATCATATTTAAAAGACATGGGAATTACCTCTTTAACAGAAAAAGATGAGAGCCTATCATTAGCTTTAGGTGGATTAGACAAAGGAATTACACCATTAGAAATGTCTGCAGCTTATGCAACGATTGCTAATGATGGTATATATATAGAACCTACTTTTTATACCAAAATAACAAATCAATCGGGAAAAACAATTGTTGAAGCAAAACCTGAATCTCATAAGGTATTTTCAGAACAAGTGGCTTATATTTTAAAAGAAATATTAACACAACCTGTTAAAGGAAATCATGGAACAGCTACCTATTGTGCTATTTCGGGAATGGATGTAGCAGCAAAAACAGGAACAACAGATGAAAACTATGACAGATGGTTATGTGGTTTTACACCATATTATACAGCAGCAACTTGGTTTGGATATGACCAAAATGAAACAATTTATTTCAACAGACAAAATCCAGCAGGAATTATTTGGGCAAATGTTATGAAAAACATTCATTCTGGATTAGCAAATGCAACATTTGAAAAACCTAGTTGGATACAGACTCAAAACATATGTGCAGATTCTGGAAAGATTGCTAATAGTGGTTGTACAAATACTTATGAAGAATATTTCTTATGGGGTACAAAACCAGATAATTGTACAGAACATTCTGGAAATAGAATTACGATAAATAACAATGAAAATGGACAAAACGAACAAACAAATCAAAATGTATTTAATGAAGACTTAACATTAGATCCAAGTTTAGAAAATGAGATTCCAGAAACAAATACATCTATAAATAATACTACAAACACAATAACAAACACAGATAGGACCAATACTACAAATACCAGCAGAGATAATACAATTTCAAACAGTACAAGTAATACAAATTCTACTACAACCAATACGACAAATAGTACTGGAAGTACAAATACTACAACAAATATTTCAAATACAGTGCCAAGTACAAATACTAGCACACCTACGTCTAATACTTCTGTGGTAGAAAATACTGATGATATTGAATAACGATCAAAGAGAGAAATATACCGTTTCTCTCTTTTTGAAATTTATGTTAATTTGTGGTATAATAAAGAGTGAACTGTAAATACAGTATCAAAGTAAAAAGGAGGACACAAAGGTATGAGAGTGTCAGAACAAAAGATGAGAGAATTTGCAAAAGAAATTTTTCGGAGTACAGACTTAGTCTATGAATTAGGGTTGATGAATGAAGAAGCTTTAAACACGTGGACATTTGTCGACTTTCCGGAAGAAATTCAGGAGGCTTGGTTTTCTGTAGATACAGAGAAGAGAAAGCTCTTTTTCAAAAGACTTAGGGATGAGGTAAGCGTATGTGTGGCTGAAGAGCTGACGAAAAAGAAAAAAGTGAACTATCACACAATAGCTAAATACTCATATATCTTAGAAGAGAAGGAGATTAATACTTTAAAACGAAAATATTCGAGCAATACTAATATAGTTAAGCTCTGTATTATCAGAGAACTTTCAGGCTTGCTGAAAGATGCAAAGATCATGGAAGGAGAAACAGAGTTAACAAGCATAGTAAACTCTGCCAAAAGGATCTACGCATTAGGTTTTGCAAGAATTTAAAAGAAAGGAGGGAAGGCCTAAAAACCTTTTCTCCTTATTTTATGAAATTTAAATATTATAAAAAACTATAGTTGAAATATTATAAGTAATAATGGTAAAATAAGTATGATAAAATAAAAATATTTTACAAACAACAGAAAAAATATGGAGATATTGAAATGGGATTTTTTAGTAAATTACAACATAATTTAAAAAGATTAAATAATGGAAATTCTAGGAAGGAAGACAATTCACTAGATTATTCTGATACGAAAAAAATAGAATATTCACAACATATGCCTGAGACGTATCAGTCACTTGAATTACCAGATGATGAACTTGTTCCTTTTACAGAAGAAATTTTGGATACGAATTCAAGAGAAAACATAGAAAAGTTTAAACATAACTTAGAGATTTTGATAAAAAGAGCAAAAGAAAAAGGAAAAGTTGACAAATTTATGCTAATAAGAGAAGATGACTTTTTTCCTGATGACTGGGAATGGAGAGTATTATCTAAAAATACGAATTTGGAAAAAGTAGCAACAAGTTTATCGTGTGAGATAAGAAAAGCATATGCATTAGAGCAAAATGGTATTAATCCATACAATGAAACGATGGGAATGAACATTCCTATCCCACGTGATCAAGTAACGCAAAGTTTATCTAAAATAGACAAAACATTAGGAAATGTATTATTACCATCAAGATTTCGTTCTACTAAGCATTTTACTGTTAACACACCACTTGAAGTTACAGGAGCTTACAATTGGGTAAATACTAATCGAGATCATGTGATTATAGATGATATACACGCATTTTTGACATCAGGATACGGATATTCTATTTCATATCATGATGCTTATCTTGATGTTTCTCACGAAAGTTTACCAATTTCAGCAGGTGCTATTGATCTTATTAAAGATGAGAACTATGATAGAATCATGAGTAATGAAAAAATTGCTAATCAATTGGCGCAAAGAAGGGTGGTTCGAGTTAAAGGTGACATAGATGTAGCAATAAATATGGTTTTAACAGAAAATGGTGTACTACCTTCTCAAGTTGGTACAAAATATGCTAATTATGATGATGAAATTCGTACTATTCTAGACAGTAGTATTAGAGAATTAGCTGAGAAAAATAATCTGTTTTTCGATAAGAGTCATGGTGGAGAATTAAAGCTAGATGGTGGAGGTCACTTTTCTAATTATTATGATGAAAAAAATCAAGATTTTGAACAAGCCCATAATGAGTTTGTTGTTTTTCTAAAGCAAAAGTTTCCAGAATATAAAGAACTTTTTTCATCACAGTCAGTAATTACACCAAAGAATTCTCAAGAAATTGTAAAAAATATAGGAACAGCTAAATTGTTACAGGCTATAGATGAATATAACGAATTAGCAAGTAAACAAATAGAGCAAAGACTAGAAGATTATAAGCAAGACAGGAAGAAGATTACACCAGAAATTCATCAAAAATTTGTTGAAACAATTCATTTGATAGATGATTTTTATAAAACACATACACATTGTGAATCTCATGAACAAGAAGAAGCAATTCAAAAATTTATGCAAGGTGACACTGTAGATGAACAATTGCAAGCAGCAGAAAGTGTTTGTGAATTATTAACTGATAGAAATCAGGACAAAAGTAAGACGACTGCTAATGATGAAAAAAGAATAACTCCAGCAAAAGCAGCTGAAAATGCTTTAAGGGGAAGTACGACAAGTATAGTTAATGAAGCAGAAAGAATAGAAAGATTAGCATTAAATCCAGAAAAAACGAATGAAGGAGTATCAATAAATGATTAATAATACTTATGCAAAGGCATATACAGAAGTATTGGAAATATTAAAATATTTTCCAGAAGAAGAATATAAAAAAATTCCTATAGAAAAAATTAATTTTTATAAAAGTAATATGGATAAAGACTATAAATTTACTATCAATCCAGAAATAGATTTAGCTAATCAGAACATTTCCAAAGAAGCAAATGCTATTATTGTTAGTCTATATAGAGATTATTATGCTACAGAAGAGCAAAAGGTTAAAATAAATGAAATATTAGATTTAAATCAAAAGAAAGAAGAATTAGAAAAAAGAAAAAAATATAATCCAGATGATATTTTTAGAAACAATCAACAGTTAAATAGAGATATTGAAAATTTAGATACTACTACTCAATTAGTGAAATATAAAGAAAACTTCTTTGTAAAGTTTAAAAATTTTATTTTTAAATTGTTACATATAAATGAAAGTTAATAAAAAAGGAGAAGATAGGATGAGAAAGAAAAATAAATTAATATATAAAAATATAGAGTCTTTACAGCCTATTGTGAATGTGGTTAATGAAGCTGCAAGTGCAATCAATGATAAAACCAGAACTATAAAGGAAAGTGCAATTCCAGAAGTTTTGACAGGAGCATTAGGAGCAGGAATTGGTGGCGTGATATCATTTACAGCTCTATATGGACTTGGTACTACAGTAGGATTGTCTGCTACTGGTATTACAAGTGGGTTGTCAGCAGTGGGTCATATAGTTGGTGGAGGAATGGTATCTGGAATTTTTGTATTAGCAGCACCTATAGCTGGGTTTGCTGCAACTGGAGTTGGAATTGCCTCACACTTAAAAAGCAAACAATTAAAACAGGAAAAAGAACGACTTTATGAAGAAGCCTTAAAAAAACATCAAGCAATCATTCAAACTTTAAAAAATGAAGTTGATGCTGACCAAAAACGACTAGATTATCTTCAAAGTTTAAACATACTTTTGACTCAAGCAATAAAGGATTTAAGAAAGGATCTAAATATAGAGGGTGAAAATGTCTAAAAACGAGCAGGATATAAATAATATATTAAAATACCATGAAAAAGAACTTCAAACAATAAAAAGACCAGACATAAGCAAAATAGAAACATCTATCTCAGATAGTGAAAAATTACTTACTGAAATGGGATATAAATTAAATAATAATATTAAACAAAAATCAAAGCAAAAACACAAGCAAACAATTATTGTACCTTCATGGAAAGAAATGTGTTTAGAAGCACAAAAAGCAGTAGGTAAAGATGTAGAAATTAATGAGTTATTTACAAAAAAAGAATTGCAAGATAACGAATTAGCAATTAAATTAATGAGCGAAGAATATAATTCTATACATAAACTAGATAATATAGATCTGACAATTTGTATTTTAGCTGGTTTATTAGCAGCTATTGTAGATATACTTTTGGTTGGTATTCCTAAAAAAACAAATACAGGTATAAAAGCAGGAAAATTATCTGACTATGTTAGACAATGGTTTGAAAAAGAATTTCCAAAAGTAGAAATGGAAGAGCTTGCTAATTCAAAAATTAGTAAAGTATCTTTTGATGCGCAAGACAATAGATATACAACACAATATGTTGATGGTTTATCAGCATATTATCATAGATTGTTATCATTAGGACATGATCCATTTTTAGGTTTAATTTTCGGAGTTTTAGATATTTTATCTGGTCGTATGACTACGATAGATAAAAAAGGAAAAATGGTATCTCAGGTTATGGAAAACTATACTGATAGAAAAGAAAGCGATATATTCAAAGCTATTGCAAAACAAATATTACATTTTAAATCTGATCTTACTACATCAATGGGATTGCCAGCACCCTTTATGAGTTTATTTAATTTATTTCAATTTGGAAATGTTGGAGAATCTGAACAAACAATAGCAGAAATCGTACAGGGAATGTATTTTGAAGGATATGATTTTATACAGTTTTGTGCTTCTTCAATTCCAACAATGCTGATTGAAGTTATTGTAAGATTATCTTATGCATTTAAAAAAATAAAAAACGGCTCTTTGATAAAAGATTCTATACCATTTTCACTAGATAGAGAAAAAAATCCAAAATTAAGTACAATGTTATTTATAAGCCATGCAATTACTAGTTCTATAAATGCAGGAAAAGTATTTTTTAAAGAAAATCCTATGGCAATTAATTATGCTGAGTGGATTACTTTTGCAAAATATTCATATATACAATTAAAGTGGGCAATATTTCAAAAACCTAAACTTAAAGAAGCTTATATAAAGGGACAAATTCAAGATGAATTAAATACAGTCTATGACGAAATTAATAAAACATATAACAAATGTTTAGATGATTATAATATAATTTTTAACTAACTTTTTTATACTATTTTAAACAATAATAGTAATTTATATGGAGAAAAGATAGAAAGTATTTTTGCTTTAGTAATATTTTTAGTAATAATATTCGTACCATATATAGTGTATTTAACATTTGTTACTGTAATAATATGGTTAATTGTTACAAAATCAATAATATGATGATTTATATATAGAAATGGAAGAAATTAGTGATAATCAAAGAATTATATGGTTAGTAATTTATAATTAATTTAGAAGCAAAAAAGTATCTGAGATGGAGAGAACATTATGGATTATAAACAATATTTTATAAAAAATAAAATTAATAATATAGAATCATTTTTTAAATATACAAGGGATGGATTTAAGTATGGGTGGATGGATCAAAATAATAACTTCCATAAAGGAGTTAATTCCGGAAAAACATATTGCTTACAAAGACCAGATGAACTCATAAAAAATAGAATCGGTATTTGTTGGGATATGACAGAACTTTGTCGTTGTTGGTTTAGTTTAATGACACAATTTAAATATGAAACATATTATATATTTTATGATGATAATATGGGGTGTCCAAGCCATTCAATATTAGTATTTTACAATAATGATTCAGTTTTTTGGTTTGAACCAATGTTTAATAATGAAAATTTTTATTATAGTGGAATTCATAAATATTCTAATATATATAATTTATTAAATGATGTTAAAAGAGTGTTCATAAAAAATGCAATTTTAAAAGAAGCTGTTCCGAAAAAGTATGATGATTCAAAAATCTACTTATATAAATATAGTAAACCTCAATACCATATTAATGGATATGAAATGCGAAATCATATAGATAATAGTATTATAATGTTGTCAGTAAAATAGTAAGTTGTAAGGGAGAAAATAATGAAAAAATTTCTAAAAATTGTGTTAACAGTAATATGTTGGATAGGAGCAATATTATTTCTATTTGAAACTATAAATAGTTTTAAATACTTAGATTCTTGGGGGTTAGGATTTACATTTTATACATTACCAATCGGAATTATTGGTACTTTGCTTTTAATAGAAGCTATAATTTTAACAAAAGAACTTATTGCTAATAAAAATAACAAAAATTACAATTTATAGATTAGTTTGAAATACAACTGATCTTTTCTATTTTCTACTTTGTAAAAACGGTAGAGTAGGGGATAGCACATTTTTTAATATATAAAAATTATGAAAATATATTAAATAAAATTTTGTGCAATCTTCTATTTGACTAATAATAAATTTTATTAGATTTTTTCGAAGAAATTACTGTTATATATAGATATATGAAAAAATCCTAAAAGTGGCAAAAAAATGTCTTAAAATTGATTTTAAGAAGTATAGGTTTATGACTGTTTTATATTTTTCTCCTATCTCTATTTGCACAAAACTTTGATAATGGTCGGTTTTTTATATATAAAATTTTTGATTTTCAATATTAATATATATAATTATTTCCCAAAAATAAAAAAACTTGATTTTGGGAAATCGGACTGATATATTTTTATAACGATTTAAAGATATATTCAAAAAAATATCAAAAATTATACATGTTTTTAAGATATATATAATTTTTTCGATTTTTTATACATATTTATTGAAAATGTATAAAAAATGTGATATTTTATACATATGGAGGTAAAAATATGAATTTAGAAATGCTGCCATACAAAAATGTTAATTTAAAAACAAATAAAATTTTAGAACAATTAACTTTATCATCAAGAGCATTAGCAGAATTGAAAGGTTATGCGAATACAATTCCAAACAAACATGCATATTTTAATAAATGCTGTAACAATTAATGAAGCAAAAGACAGTAGTGCTATTGAGAATATTGTTACAACTCATGATGACATTTATAAAGTACTAACAGAAAGTGGCTACAAGGAAGAGAATGCAAAAGAAGTTGTAGATTATAGAAATGCTATTTGGCTTGGTTATGAGCAAATTAAAAAAGATGGTTATATTAATACAAATACTATTATTAAAATTCAAGGAACTATTGAACATAATAATGCAGGAATTAGAAAATTACCAGGAACAGAATTAAAAAATTCAATTACTGGAGAAACAATATATACTCCACCTCAAAGTGAACAAGAAATAAGAGGTTATTTAAAAAATTTAGAAGACTTTATAAATAATAATGAAGATGGCATAGATCCATTAATAAAAGTTTGTTTAATACATTATCAATTCGAAAGTATTCATCCTTTTTATGATGGAAATGGAAGAACTGGAAGAATATTAAATATTCTATATCTTGTATTAAATAATCTAATTGATAG
>CAJFRV010000011.1 GCA_904419495.1 uncultured Clostridia bacterium
TAATAAAAAAATCAATTAAGAGAACAAACATAAAATGTAAAATATTCCAAAACTAAATTCTACTTAGTCCTTCGCTGGAATTTACTTTTAGAATTAAGGAGAGTGACAATTTACATACTCATACCTTGAAAAAAATAAACAAATGTGGTATAAATAAATGAAAACAAAATCAAAGAAGAAACGAGGAAAAGAAAATGTCAGACAAAATTGTAAAATTTTTAGCACATAATGGAAGAATTTCAGTTACATGTGCAGATACAACACAAATGGTAGAAGAAGCAAGAAATATACATGATATGAGTCCAGTAGTAACTGCAGCATTTGGAAGGCTATTAACAATAACAGCAATTATGGCGACAGAAATGAAAGGAAGTAAAGATAAATTAACAGTTCAACTAAAGGGGAATGGACCAATCGGTGTTATGATTGCAACAGCAAACAATAAACCAATTGTAAAAGGATATGCCACAAATCCAGTAGTAGAATTGCCATTAAATGAAGATGGAAAATTAGATGTTAGTGGAGCTGTAGGATATGAAGGATATATTAATGTTGTAAAAGATATCGGATTAAAAGATCCATATATTGGAATATCTCCATTAGTATCAGGTGAAATTGCAGAAGATTTTGCAAACTATTTTGTGAATTCTGAGCAAAGAAATTCAGCAGTTGCATTAGGTGTATTAGTGGATAAAAATGGCGTAAGAGCGAGTGGAGGATATTTAATTAATCCAATGCCAGATGCAACAGAAGAAGATATAGTGGCAGTAGAGCAAGCAATATTTAAAGCAGGTGCTATGTCAAAAATGTTAGACCAGAATTTGACATTAGAAGAAATTGCTAAAAAAATTACAGGTGATGAAAATGTTGAAATTATAGAAAATAATATTGCTCCAGAATTTAAGTGTGATTGTTCGAAAGAACATATGCAAGATGCTTTAATGACAATTGGAAAAGAAGAACTAGAAGATATAATAGAAAAAGAAGGAAAGGCTGAATTGGTTTGTCACTTCTGTAATAAGAAATATCAATTTGATAGAAATGATTTAGAAAATATTTTAAAAAATATAGAAAAAAGTGAAACCAAAATAGAAAAAAATGGCAAAGAATAGAAGGAAGGATATTCTATTCTTTTTTGTTGTATAGTAACAGTAAAACTTAAGAATCATTTAAGATTTCTAATTATTGACAAATTTCGTAAATGAAAATATAATAGATAGGATAATAAGGAAATAGAAAAAGGAGTAATGAGTATGGAAAAAGAAGTATTTATATTTGGACACAAAAAACCAGACACAGATTCAATATGTGCAAGTTTAGTAAGAGAAAGATTAGATAAAAAAAATGGATGGAATTGTACGGTAGCAAAAAGATTAGGAAAAGTTAATAAAGAAACACAATATGTATTAAATTATTTACATATAGAAGCACCAGAAATGATAGACGAAGTAGAAGAAGGACAAGAAGTTTGCTTAGTAGACCATAATGAATTTAAACAAAGTGTAGAAGGAATTGAAAAAGCAAAAATCTTATCAGTAACAGATCACCATAGAATAGCAAATTTTGAGACAGCAGAGCCTCTATACTATACAGCAAAACCTTATGGATGTACATGTACAATTTTATTTGAAGAATATAAAACATTTGGACACGAAATTAGTAAAGAAGAAGCAATACTAATGGCAAGTGCTATTATTTCAGATACATTATTATTAAAATCACCAACAACAACAGAACATGACAAAAAAGCATTAACTGAGTTAGAAAAAATAGCAGGAATTAACATAGAAGAATATGGTTTAGAAATGTTAAAAGCAGGAACAGATTTAGGAGACTTTTCAGAAGCAGAATTAGTAAATTTAGATGCAAAAGAATTTGAAAAAGATGAGAATAGATTTGTTATTGCACAAGTCAATACAGTTAGTATAGAAGATGTGCTAAAGAGACAAGAAGATTTGGAAAAAGCAATGAATAGTGAAATAGAAAAGAAAGGATTACAATTATTTGCTTTTGTTATTACAGATATTTTAAATAGCAATTCAGAAATTATTGCTTTAGGAAATAGAACAGACGCAGTAGAAAAGGCATTTGATGTAAAATTAGAAAATCATAGAGCATTATTAAAAAATGTAGTTTCAAGAAAAAAACAATTATTACCAAATATTGATAAAAATATGTAGTCAAAAATGAAAATCATAATCGTATTACTAGGAGGAAGAAAATGTATAATATTACGATTATCATACCAATCTATAATGCAGAAAAATATTTGAAAGATTTATTAGAATCCATTGTTCATCAAACAATGGATTTTAGAACTATACAAGTAATCATGGTAGATGATTTTTCAAAAGACGGTTCAACGAAAATTATGGATGAATATACACAAAAATATGATAATTTTGTAAGTATAAAATTAACGAAAAATCATAGAATAGCAGGAACATCTAGAAACGAAGGAATGAAAAGAGCAGAGGGGAAATATTTAATGTTTGCTGACTCTGACGATTTTTATCCAGAAAATGCATGTGAAATCTTATTTAATGAAATTGAAAAGAAAAAAGCAGATTTTATTACTGCAAACTATGTAAATGCGGATTTTGATGGTACAGTTTGGGAAAAACCAATCTTTGATCAAGAAAAGTATAAAGATTTTAAATTACGTATAACAGATTATACAAAATCTTTCTTCATCTTGAATTCATCAGCTTGCAATAAAATTTTCAGAAAATCTTTTGTAGAAGAAAATAACATACAATTTTTAGAAGAGGTACCAGCTGAAGATGCATATTTTACAACATCTTGTTTTATGAAATCAAACAAAGTCTACTATACAAATAAAATTGTATATTGTTATAGACAAAGAAATGAAGGAAATAGACGAAAAAAATCAGTATCATTTAATTGTTCAAGAGATTATTTTTCAAGAATTAATAAAGCATATAAATGTATTTATGAAAATTTTAAAAATAATGGATACATTGGTTTTTATCGATATACATATGCAAAAAATATGTCATATATGTTATATAAATTTATTGATTCAAGTCAACTTACTTATGAACAAAGAATTGATATATTAAAAGAAATGAGATGGTTTTATGAATTAAGTATAACGTTAAAAGTACCAGCTGCACAATTATCATTAAGAATGGTAATTGGTAAAATACTAGAAGAACAATATGATGAAGCCATCAATTATTGTAAAATCATTGCAGATATTAGAACACATCTGCCAAAAGAAATCAGAGAAAATATGTCAAGACCAGATGCTAAAATGTATAGAGAGATATCAGAATATGATGATGAATTTGGAAAGGAAAATATAGATGTTTAAATTAAAATATGCTAAAACTTGTGATAATAAAATCTTTGAAAAATATCATTTAAAACCAATTGTTGAGGATTACTATATTGCAAACAATAATCATTTTTGTATAGCCGATGGGGTTACAAGAGACACAATAAATGGAGAAGCGGTACCATATCCTAAGAATGAAGAAGAAGCAAAAGCATGGGTACAGACATATCCAAATCCAAGTGGTGCATTTGAAGCTGCAAAGATATGTGGAGATCACTTTATACAATATTTAAAAGAAAGTGATTTACAAGAGTTTTCTGACACAAACATTTTAGAAATTGTAAAAAAAGTAAATCAGGATATATTTCAAATAAATAAAAATAGAGAAATTGATTATCTAGCAAATGATTATTATGGTTGTGTAGCTGTGGGAGGCTATATTTCTTCTAATACATTATACTGTTTTTCAATAGGAGATTGTCATATTATGACATTAGATGAAAATGGCAATGTTCAATTTGAAACAATTAATAATCATAAGCCATTTGAAGACTATTTAGAAAATGTATATTGTAAACAAAATGTGTATAATTGGAATTGTGCAAAAGATAGAATCATGGTAAGAAGAGAATATAGGAACAAACCAGAAATGAAATATAATGGAAAAGATATATCATTTGGTGTATTAACAGGAGAAAAAGAAGCAGAATATTATATAGATACCTATACAATCGATTTGACAAATGTAAGATATATATGTGCTTATTCAGATGGATGTGAACCATATTTTAAAGAAAAAGAAACAATGAAAAAAATATTACAAAAACCAGAGATGATTGAGAAAGAAGGAAAAGAAAGAACATTAGTCATATATGAATATGAAAAATAACATCTAAAAGAATATTTTTATCTATACATAAAAGAAAGGAACGATAGAAACAATGGAAAAGGAAATTGTATTGATAACAGGTGGAGACGGTAATATTGCTAAAGAAATTGTAAGAAAATATTTGGAAAATGGAAATATTGTTATTGCAACAGATATTCACGAAAATACAACAAATCATGAGTTTATGAATAATAAAAACTATATATATTATAAAGCAGATGTAACAAAACTAGAAGATTTAAAAGATGTACATACAAAAATACAAGAAAAATATGGAAGAATAACACATTTAATTAGTGCAGCAGGAAGACCTATGAAAACAGAAATAGATGGAATACAATCAGCAACATTTGAAGAGATAGAAAAATCTATCAATTTAAATTTAACGAGTCATATTTATATCGTAAAAATCTTTTTAGATTTAATAGAAAATGAAGAAAAAACGAATAAAACAATCACATTAATATCTTCTATTAATGCATTAAAATCTTTTAATCTACCAGTATATAGTGCTGCTAAGTCAGGAATTTATGGACTTATGAAAGCTTTAACAAAAACTTTGGGGAGAAAGAACATTAGAATCAATGTTATTTCTCCGGGCACAGTACCTACAAAAGAAGAAATAGAAAGTAATGGAAATTTCTATAATTATAGATATAAAGAAATGTTAGCATTAAATGAATTTACAAAACAAAGTGATATTGCAGACGCAGTATACGCGTTAACCAATATAACAAAAGCAATAACAGGACAAAACATAGTTGTAGATTCAGGTCAAATTTCATAAGGAAGGATACAAGCAGGATTGTCAATATGGTAAAGCGTATCATATTGTAATAATCCTGTTTTTTCATTTCTTTTAAAAATACAAATTGTTTTAGAATTTTGATTTGCACACAATAGATAGTTTTGCGTAATATCAAATTGGATATCTCTAGGTGTTTTGCCAAAACAAGAGATAGATTGTATTCGTTTTAATTCGGGAAATGCTGTAAATACATTAATACAATCTTTTCCTCTAATGCTTGTATATATAAATTGACCATTTTCACTAATTCTAATAGCACATCCAGTATCATGAATAGTTTTATTACCATTCATAATAGAAACACAATTGATTAAATGAAATCCAAAAGATTCTGAAAAAGTGAAATGGTATAATTCACAAGAATTTTCAGTGATGACATAAATATTATCTGCATATATAGCTAAATGTCTAGGAGCTGTATGAGCAGAAAAAGTATAAATACTGAATTCTTTTAAATCTAAAGTTTGATTTTCAAAAATAATTTTATAAGCATATAATTTATTATCACCTAAGTCAGTAACAAATAAAGTAGACTTATCTTCTGAAAAAGCTATATGATGAATACGGGAATGAGAGGTGAATGTTTTGTGATAAATAGGAGATATAACACAACCAGTATTGTCAAGTAGAAAAACATCAATTGTGCCATCTCCATAATTAGCGATATATAATAAATTTCGTAAATCATCTAATAAAATAAAACAAGGACCTTTTCCAAAAATAGAAAAAGCTTGATTATCTAAAAAATTAGAAGATACAGAAATTAAGGCACCATTTTGATAACGATTCCTTTCAGAATATTCTATAATTCCATAAATGTTATTCTTAGAATAACAAAGAGAAGAGCAATTTTCAAAAGCATCTAATTTATTTAATAAAGAAAAAGAGCCATTGTGAAATTGTAGCATATATATCCCATTTTGACTATAAGTTCCAATGATAAAGTTTTGAATCATAAAAAACCTCCATAAAATAGATAATTGTTATCAATACTATAATAAAGTATGAAAGAAAAATCAAGTTATAGTTCAGACTAAATGTTTAGTAGTCAATATATAATATAAAATTAATCATAAAGCGAAGAAAAGTAAAAAGATTTGCTTGTTTTTTAGGCAAAAATAGTATATAGTATAAAAGTAAAAGTGTTAGAAAAATAAATATATAAATAAAAACATAAGTAAAAATAAACATAACAAAGAGGAGATATACATGTATTTAAAAAGATTAGAATTACAAGGATTTAAATCATTTGCAGATAAAACAGTATTAGAATTTATGCCGGGAATTACGAGTGTTATAGGACCAAATGGATCTGGAAAAAGTAATATATCAGATGCTATTAGATGGGTACTTGGAGAGCAAAGTATGAAATCTTTAAGAGGATCAAAATCATTAGACATTATCTTTGCAGGTACACAAAATAGAAAATCATTAGGATTTGCAGAAGCATCATTGGTATTTGATAATACAGATGGAAGTTTGCCAATTGAATATACAGAAGTGACGGTTACCAGAAAACTATATAGAAGTGGGGAAACTGGTTATTATATCAACAAAGTACCATGTAGATTAAAAGATGTATTAGAGTTATTTATGGATACAGGTATTGGAAAAGATGGCTATTCCATTATAGGACAAGGAAAAATAGATGAAATTTTAAGTAATAAATCAGAAGATAGAAGACATATTTTTGAAGAAGCAGCTGGAATTGTAAAATATAGAGTGAGAAAAGCTGAAAGCGAGAAAAAGCTGGAACATACAAAATTAAATCTTCTTAGAATTAATGATATATTGGCAGAGATTGAAACTAATATAGAACCATTAAAAATACAAGCAGAAAAAGCAAAAAAATATTTAAATTTAAGAGAAGAATTAAAAAATATTGAAATTGGTTTGTTTTTATACAATATAGAAAAATATAAACAGGATTTAGAAGATATCGTAAAAGATGAAGAAATCTATAAAAACCAATGTAATGACGAAGAAGGTAGATTAGAAAGAATCAAAGCATTAAAAGAAGAGTTAAAATCAGAAATTGATAGTATTACAGTGTCTATTGAGGAAATGTCTAATTTAGGATTTGAAAGTAAAAAAGAAATTGAAATGTTAAATTCAGATATTAATGTATCTAATACAAGGATTGAAAATAACAAGCAAAATAAAGAACGATTTGAAAAAGAAATTGAAGAATTAATAGCAAGAATAAAAGAACTAGAAGAGGAGAAAAAACAAAAAGAAGAAAAGAAAGAAAATTTAAAACAAAATAGAGAAAAATTTGCAAAAGAATTAGAAGAAAAAGAAACAGAATTGGCAAAAATTACAAAAAAGTTATCTAGCAAAGAATTAGAAATAGAAAAACATAAGAAAACAGTAGAAGAAAATACAGATAAAAAATATGAATTGCAAACAAGTATTAGTGAACAGGATATCAATTATCAAAACTATCAGAAAAGACAAGCACAAATCAAAAATGAAATTACAGGAAATATTTCTGAACTAGACAATACCAGAATGAAAAAAGAAGAAATTGCAAAAGAATTTTATGAAATAGAAAGTAAACGAAACAAAATTTTAACAGATTTAGAAGAAGTAAATAAAGAAAAACAAGAAGCAGATAGAAAAATCAAAGATTTTGATAGTAAAATCAATATGCTTTCAGGAGAAAAAAGAATAAAAGAATCAAAATTAAAATTCTTAATAGAAACCGAAAAAGAAAAAGAAGGATATATCAAAAGTGTTAAAACATTGTTAAAAGATTGTGAGACAACAAAAGAATTAGGAAAAGGAATGCATGGTGTTTTAGCAAATATTATAGAAGTTCCAGAAGAATATCAAACGGCTATTGAAATGTGTTTAGGAAGTAGCTTGCAAAATATTGTAACAGAAAATGAAGAAGATGCAAAAAGATTAATTGAACATTTAAGAAAGAACAATTTAGGAAGAGCATCATTTTTACCAATTACATCAGTGAAAGGAAAAAAACTTGAAAAAATAAAAGGTAAAAATGCGGGAGTTATTGGAATTGCTTCAGATTTGATTCAATATAGTAAAAAATATGAAAATATTATTTTAAATTTATTAGGAAGAACAGTGATTGTACAAGATATGGATACAGCAATTAGAGTTGCTAAAGACAATGGATATAGCTTTAGAATTATCACAATTGAAGGAGATGTCATTAATCCATCAGGTGCGATTACAGGAGGATCTGTTGCCAAAAAGACAGTCAATATCCTAGGTAGAGGAAGAGAAATTGAAAAGTTACAAAAAGAAATAAAAACATTAGAAGAACAAATACAAAAATTAGAAAAAGAAAAAGACAATTATCAAGAGTCTATTGAAAATGTTTTAGAAATGGTTTCTTCACTTGAAAAGCAATTACAAGAAATAGAAATTACATATGCAACAGGTAAAGAAAAAATAAATGCAATAGAAGAGAATATTCATCGAATTGAAACAAGATTAAATAAACTAAAAGAAGAAGATAAAAAATTAGAAGAACAAAAAGAAGAAAATATAGAAACGAAGAAAGCGTTACAAGAAAAAATAATTGCCATCAACGAGGAGAATGAAAAACTAAAGAAAATTATTACAGAATTTGCAGAATTAAATAAGGATAACCAAAAATATGTAGATGATTTAAACTTTGACATTACAAATTTAAAAATATCTGTATCTTCATTTGATGAAAGTGAAAGTTCAATACAAGAGATTCAAGAAAGAATTGATTCTGAAGTTCAAAGTACCAATAAAAGTATTGAAAATAAAAAAGTCCAAATTGAGCAAATCGTACAAGATAATTTTAATTTGGAAAAGTCAATTGAAGAAATCAACGAAAAAATTCATAAGATTCAAGAAGAAGTAAAAAATAGTGGTTCTAAAATTGAAGAATTAAAAGAAAAAAGAAGTAAGAAAAATGAAAAATTAGCAGAACAAGAAGAGGAAATTACGAACAAGTTTAAAATTATTGAAGATTTAAAATCTCAAATTGTAAAAATAGATGTTAAAAAAACGAAATTGGAAGAAGATATTAATGGAATTATCAATAAAATGTGGGAAGAGTATGAATTAACACCAAATAATGTAGTAGATTATAGAAAACCAGATAATGTACAATTGACACAAAAAAAGGTAAAAGATTTACGAAATGAAATTAGAGAATTAGGAAGTGTTAATGTTGATTCTATAGAAGAATACAAAAACTTAAAAGACAGATATGACTTTATGTGTGAACAAAGAGTAGACTTAGAAAACACAATGGCAAAATTAAGAAAAATTATTTCAGACATGACAAATATCATGAAAGAGCAATTTAAAGAAAAATTTGAAATGATTAATAAAAATTTTGCAGAAGTATTTAAAGAGTTGTTTGGTGGAGGAAATGCAAGCTTAACATTAGAAGATAAAGATAATATTCTAGAATGCGGAATAGAAATAACTGTACAACCACCGGGCAAAAAGTTGCAAAATATGATGTTATTATCAGGTGGAGAAAAAGCCTTTACAGCCATTGCTTTGTTATTTGCTATTTTAAAAATCAATCCAGCACCATTTTGTGTATTAGATGAGATTGAAGCAGCATTAGATGATGTCAATGTTTATCGATATGCAGAATACTTAAAGAAATTTGCTAAAAATACACAGTTTTTAGTAATTACGCATAGAAAGGGAACCATGGAAGCAGCAGATACAGTTTATGGAATTACGATGGAGGAAAATGGTATATCTAAATTGTTATCTATGAAATTAAAGAATAATTAAAAAATTATCCAACAAAGTAAATAATGTAGAATCATGCATATTTATCTATATGATGTTGATAGGAAGGTTATCGGATTTGAATTTTTACGTAAAAAGAGGTATAATTATATTAGGGTCTATTAATTATATACTTACTTGAGAACGATGATTAACATGAAGATTAAAAAAATTATATAGGAGGTAATAGGATATGAAGAAAAGTAAAATTTTAATTATATTGGGAATCATTGTTGCTATAGTAATAATTGTAGTAGCTGTCGTTATAAAAATGCAAAATGAAAAAATATCTTATGATAAAAAAATATACTACGAGTATAGTGGAAGTTCAAGTGTAAATAGAAAATCAACAATATATAGTGATAATGATAATTGGACAATCGTTACAGAATATTTTAACTCTGGTAAAAATAAAACAATAACAAAAAAATTAAATGACGATGATAAAAAGAAAATACTTGATAAAATTAATGAAAATAGTAGTGTAAGTACTAGTGATAATTTGAATCATGAATCAGATGACGTACAAGAAAAAACATTGGGAGGCTCTACGTTTTATGCAATAGAGTATATAGATTCAGATGATGGAAAAGAGATAACACCAGTAAACTTAGAAGAATTAAATATGGTTAAAGATGTATATGATGTTAACGTTTAAAATGGCTATCAGAACCATATGATACAATTCTGAAGTAATCATATAGTTGGCAAAACCAAAAGGGGAGAGAAAAAAATACAACTCTCTCTTTTTTTTCTGTATACAACAAGGTTAAGTTTCCTTAGGCTGTGCATATTTGCGAAGCAAAATGCACATGTGACGAATCCACTTTTCTTATTTTTTCGAAAAAATATTGTAAAAAAAAACATTATTTGATATTATAAGTTAAGTATATAGTGTGAAATATACAAATTGATTAACTAACGAATACTTATCATAGATTATGAAATTAAGTTTTGAATACTAAAGAGGGGATAAAAGAATGGAAAATAATAATATTTCAATGGAAGAAATACAAAAGAGTAACGCAATCATAAAAGCAATATCAAATTATTATACATCAAGAATAGTTGGACAAAGAAATTTACAACTATCACTATTAATTTCATTAATTGCAAATGGGCATATATTAGTTGAATCTGTACCAGGATTGGCAAAAACAACAGCTGCAAAAGTCTTAACAGAGAGTTGTGGAGGTAAATTCTCAAGAATACAATGTACACCAGATTTGTTACCAAGTGACATTATTGGTACTCAAACATACAATGCTAAAACGACAGAGTTTGAAACAAAGATTGGACCAGTATATGCTAATTTTGTGCTTCTAGATGAAATAAATAGATCAAGTTCAAAAACACAAAGTGCTATGCTAGAAGCTATGCAAGAAAGACAAGTGAGTATAGGTGGAGAAAATTATAAATTACCAGATATATTTATAGTGATAGCAACACAAAATCCAATTGAGCAAGAAGGAACATATCTTTTGTCTGAAGCACAACAAGATAGATTTATCATAAAAGAAACATTAAATTATCCTACTGCCAGTGAAGAACTTGAAATATTAAACAGAATTGAGAATAATGTTTTTGAAAATAAAGAAAAAGTTGTAAATTTAGAACATATAAAATTCTTGCAAGAATTAAGTAAAAAAGTATATATAGATGAAGCAGTAAAAAAATATTTAATAAATATAGTCTATGCAACTAGAAATGTATCAAAAGTTATAGAACCAGAACTAGCAAAATATGTAACAAATGGAGCAAGTACAAGAGCTTCCATAGCATTTATGGAAGCTAGTAAGGCATTGGCATTAATAAATGGAAGAACATATGTTACACCAGACGATATAAAAGCATTAAGCTATAGTATATTAAGGCATAGAATAACTTTAAATTTTGAAGCTATAGCAGATGAAGTTCAAGTTGAAACAATAATAGATGCAATCATAGCTTCAATAAAGGCACCATAAAATATTTTTAGGAGAAACGGATTATGAATATGAAGTATATTACTAAAATTAAAGCCAATCTATCTATTTATACAAAAAAGAAAACATCAAATATTTTAGAAGGTGCTTATAACTCAATCTATAAAGGAAAAAGCATGAACTTTGAAGATTTGAGAGAATATGTTATTGGTGATAATGTAAAAGATATAGACTGGAAAGCATCTGCAAGGTCTAATAAAGTTTTAATAAAACAATATATAGCAGAAAAAAAACATAATGTTTTATTTATATTAGATTCTGGAAAGAAAATGTTGGCTGATACAAGAGATTTAGAACCAAAAAAAGAGGTAGCTTTAATGGCTATGGGAACAATCGCTTATTTGGTTAATAAAAATGGAGATTCCATTAGTGCTATTTATAAAGGAAAAGAAAATATAAAAATGTTTCCATTTAAAACAGGACTATATAATATAGAAAGAATTTTATGTTCTTATGAAAAAGATATTGGAACAGAAAATGACTTTGAAAATTTAATAAAATATGTTTTAAAGTTTATACAAAGAAGAATGATTATTTTTATTGTAACAGATATAGACGGAATGAGTAATATTTCAGAAGAAACATTGAAAAGACTATCATTGTTACATGATGTCATGTTTGTAAATGTTTCAGATGCGTTAATGACTGGTTATAATGTTTATGATGTAGATCAAGATAGTTATATACCAGATTATATTTTAGAGGATGAACATTTAAGGAATATAGAATTAGAAATAAAAAATAAGATATACGAGGAAACAAAAGAACGATTTAAAAAGTATAAAATCGTTACAACAACGATACATAAGCAAAAAGATATAGTAAATGATGTATTTAAATTATTAGAAAGGCGAAAATATGCAAACATCTATTAATTTGCAGGAACCTTTTACATACTCAATTATACCATTAATAGTTGCAATTGGTTTTGTGATACTTGAAACCTGTTATTTAATTAGCTTGAGAAAAAAAAATAAAAAAGTAATAAAAGAACAAGAAAACGTAAAAGCAATTCCTGAAAAAAATATAAAAAATATACCTGTAATAAAGGAAAAATATCTAAATCAATTAGATACAATTGAATATAAATACACGAACAATATGATTGAATTAAGGAAGGCATATCAATTAATAAGTGAAGCTGTTAGATTATTTGTATTTGAGATTACTGATATTACAACGCAAAATTATTCTTTAATGGAAATAAAAAAACTAAATATACCAACTTTATATGAATTGATTAAAGAATATTATGAGCCAGAATTTGCGAGTAAATCAACAGGAGATTTTGGTAACTCAATAAACAAAGCAAGGAGAGTTATAAACGAATGGAATTAATGTATCCAATTGTAATAATAATCTGTTTGATACTTGCATTATTCATATGTTTTAAAGGTAACAAAAGAAAAAATTACACCCAAGGTAAAAAAGTTGCAAATACGAAATACATAAAAGAAACAGAATATTATAAATCAAAAGTAAAGAAATATAAGATTTTATCTTATTTCATAAAAGGATTAAGTGTTATATGCATAGTGATAGTTAGTGTACTTATTGCAAGACCAGTAACAGTTCAAAACAGAAGTGAAAATAAATATAATAGAGATATCATCATAGGATTAGATGTATCGACTTCAGAATGTGAGGTTAATTTAGAATTAATACAGCAGTTTAAACAAATTATTCCAAGTATTGAAGGAGATAGAATAGGCATTGTCATTTATAACACAGCACCAATTGTATATTGCCCTTTGACAGATGATTATAATTACATAAATGAGTGTCTGGATAAAATAGAAAAACAGATGGATCTAGTGGCAAAAAACAATGGATCTGTTCCATATACATCTACATCTGATGAAGAAGGATTAGAAACATTTACATTTTGGCATGGTGGAGTAGTAGCAAACAGTGATGAAAAAGGAAGTTCTTTGGTTGGAGATGGACTAGCACGGAACAATATTTTCATTTCCTGATTTAGAAACAGATAAGGAAAGAACTAGAATAATCATTTTTGCAACAGACAATGATGTTTCTGGACAAGAAACAGTAACACTACAAGATGCATGTATACTATGCAAACAATATAATATAAACTTATATGCTTATTGTCCAACTGTGGAAATGAACATGTATACTTCAAATGAAAAAATAGCGTCATATAAAAAGGCCGTAGAACAAAATGCAGGAGGAAAATTCTATACAGGTGATTTGCAAAAAATGACAACAAGCATAGTACAAGAAATAAAAGAAACAAAAACATCATTATTAAAAACAAGCAAAAAAACATATGTAACAGATCACCCAGAAATATTTTTTATAAGTATAATTGTAATATTTTTTAGTTTAATTATTTTTGAGAAAAGGATTAGATTATGATAATAAATCCAATAATACCAATTTGGCTTATGAGTATTATTTGCATAATATGTATTATTTTAATAATATATAATAAGCCATTAAAAGAAAAAACGTTAAATACAACAGATAATATGAAAACTCCTAGACAGAAAAATTTAATGAAAAAATACATGTTAAATGTATGTATAAAAATTGCAATCATTATTTTACTATTTATTATAAATTTACGATTAATGATTCCAAATGGAGAGACAATGGCAATGAGTTCAGACTTAAATATTTTATTTGTTATAGACAAGAGTGTTAGCATGAAAGCATTAGATTATAATGGAAACAAAGAACGATTTGAGGGAGTTGTAAATGATTGTTGTCATATAGTAGAAGAATTATCTGGATGCAAATATTCAATCATAACATTTGGCGATACTGCAAAAAAAATTATCCCGTTTACAACAGATGCAGACATGGTACAAGCAGAACTAAAAGCTATCAGCCTTGAAGATGATTATTATGCGAATGGTACTTCTATTAATTTAGTAAAAGATGTGTTAGAAACAACATTAAAGGAAGAAAATCAAAGGCAGAATGGAAATGCAAAATTTGTATTATTTTTTATATCAGATGGAGAAATAACAAAAGAGGGAGAAACATTAGAAACATTTTCAAACATAGGACAATATATTTCAAATGGTGCAGTGATGGGATATGGGACTTTAGCAGGAGGAAAAATGGTTAGGAATTCATTTGCTAACGATCCAAGCAGTGAATTGTATTATATATATTATTATGATGATACTACTTATGAGAAAGTAACAGCTATTTCAAAGCTAGATGAAAAAAATCTTAAGCAACTAGCAGAAGACATGAAAATTGATTATATACAAATGAGCAAAACATCTAATATGAATTACAAGTTAAGTGATATAAAAAAACAAATATCTGATTCACAAACAAATGAAGAAAAAATAAATTCATATCAAGATATATATTACTATTTTGCGATTCCATTAGTAATTTTATTACTAATAGATTTTACAATTCGAAAGAGGAGTATGTGATGAAGAAAAAAGTGTTGATTATGATATATATAATTTTAATACTTATATCTTTAAAATTATTATATAATATGGGAACAAATAGTATGTTAATTAGTCAATATAATCAAGGAAAATATGACAGTAATCAAGGAAAAAAGTTAACTTATTTGAACTTCATACAAGGTTATGTAGCTAACTACAATTATGGCAATATTCTTTTCCAAAATGGAGAATATGAAAATGCAATAGAAGAATATAGAAAAGCGTTAAAAAGAATGATTCCTAAAGAAAAGGAATGTAATATTAGAATAAACTATGCATTAGCAATATGTAAAACGGTAGAAGTAGATGAGAAAGACCAAGATAGCATAAGAAAAGCAATTGAAACATACGAATCAGCAATAGATATTTTAACAGAAGAAGGATGTGCAAATAAAAATGATAATAATGGACATAGTCCAAAGGCAGAGCAATTAAAGGAAGATATTGAAAAGGAAATTGATAGATTAAAAAAATTACAGAAACAAGAAGATAATAACCAAAAAGACGAACAGGAAGAAACAGAAGATAGTAAAACCACAGAAGAAGTTGAGACAATTGAAGAAAAAATACAGAACATAAAAGAAGAAGCAATAAAAGATCAAAGAGATTTAGAAAGTGAATTTGACAATTATAACAAGGATATTCAATCAAATACGAAAAATTGGTAAGAAGAGGGTTCCTATTTTAGGACACCTTCTTTATTTTTATAGAAAAATATGGTAAAATATATATGTAAACTACATAAAAATAGGGGGAATGCATATGAAAAAGACGTATATACCTAATGTAGGAGAGACCGCTAAAATAATAACATCTAAGATAGAAACAAATTTAAATGGAAAAACACATAGAAGTAAAGAAAAACATAGAAGAATAGAAAAAATCAAAAGTGGTAAATTTGAGAAATCAGATTTGAAATATTTAATAGCTGGTTGTGATTTTTTAAGAATTGTTGGAAATTCAGCCATTAATGGAATGACAGAATATATTACATCAAGTGATAAACAACTAAATTCAAGAACAATAAAAGCTATAGCAACACTAAAAATTTGTCAAGGACCTATTTTTGAGTTTTTATCAAGGTATAGAAATCATATGCAAGCAGAATATAATTTGCAAAGAGAAATTGCAAATTTGGAAAACTTATATGAAATCATAGATAAATCCAGAGATGGTATTATAACAAGAAAACAAGAAATAGAGGATAGCAAAGGGGAAAAAATAGAAATTGAAGTAACAATGTCAGAAAAAGAGGTGGCTAATACGGTGAAGGATTATATTAACCAATTATACCGTGTTCAAGATAAAGCTTTTGTAAATTATTTAGGATTAGGGATGAGTATAGTGAGCATGGTAGGGGCACTTATAAATGAAAGCAAAAATTCTAAAGAAATGACTAAAAAGATAGGAATCAGCGGGTTAATTAGTATAGGAACTTTTTTTGGAAGAAGATATTTTACAAAAGATTATGGAGAAAAAGTAGGAGAAGAGGCAAGGAAAATCAGAAGAGGAACAGAAGAATTAATAGAAAATGAGCCAGTTAGTAAACTGGAAGAAGCTGAAAAAATAAGTGATATAAAAGAACATACGCATAAAATGTATAAGGAAGATTATAAGATCGAAAGAAGAGTAAGTAATATGAAAGGAATAGAAATATTGTCGACGACATTTTTAGCAGGAATGATTGGGATGGAAAATTTAGAAAAAGCCGATAAATTTGATGCAAAGACAATATCGCAAATCATAGTAGAAATTAACCAAAAGAATTACTTAATAGGAGATTTAGTACATAATGTAGACAAAATATTTCAATTATATCACGAAAAGAGTAAATTAGCAGAATGTGAAAAGCAATTAGAAAATATTGTAAAGCAAATCGAAGAAAAGCAAGATCCATTACTAGAAGCAGACCAACCATTTGAAAGTTTAGAAATAAAAAACTTCAAAGGAAACTTTTATCAAAACAAAGATACTAAAACAGGAAAAATGGAGTATAGGCATAAAATAGAAATTCCAGAGTTTTCAATTAAAAAAGGAGAAATTGTCTTATTGTCAGGAAAATCTGGGATAGGAAAAAGTACATTTTTAAGATTATTAAAAAGAGGAGATATTCATAATAGAGGAGCTATACGAATAGACCAAAATCAAGTAGTAGATAAATTAGGAAAACACTTTATTGCTATAAAAGCAAATAGAGATTTAGGGACATATTCTAATGTATTGAAGGAATTAATTGGAAAAGAAACAATTTCGAATTTAGAAGAGGAGGAAATGCAAAGATTACAAACTGTGTTACAAGAAGTTTGTTTAGATAGAGAAGGAATACTAGAAGAGCTAGAAACAAAAGATTACAGTCAATTTTCAACAGGACAGAAAAAAAGATTGGTGTTGGCACAAATGTTATATAGAACATTAGAAAGACCATCTATTATTTTGGTAGATGAAGCAGTAGGAAATGTTGAAAATGAATTAATTGATAGTCAATTAAAAGCGATTACACAAGTTATTAGAAATATTAATGCAATGGGAATTATTGTAACACATAGAGTAGATTTAGCCAGAAGATATGTTGACAAACATTATCATATAGGTGAAGATGGTATAATGAGGGAAATGAAACAATCAGAGAAAGAAAAAGATATATAAATTGGAGAAACAGAACAAATATGTAAATGTTCTGTTTTTTTATAATATACTTTTACACAATCCAATTACTATTAATAGAATTCCAGAAATAATTGACCAAATATTATCTGGTAAATGACTAAAGGAATAAAGCTTTTTTCCACAGTAATTTCCCAAACTTAAAAAGAATAATTGAAAGCAACTTGTTAATAATGGAAATATAATAGAAAAAGTATTTATCATGCTAAAACCAATACCAATGCAGAAACTATCTAAAGAAAGTGCCAAGCCTAAAAATAAAGCTTCTTTAGAGTCTATAATATTTGATTTATCAAAATCAGAAGAGCTAGGATTTTTAATGATTTTTATGGTGATTCCCAAACATTTTATAAAAAAAGAATATATTTTTTCAGTATCTGTTATGGTTATATTTTTATTATCATTTATTTTTGATTCTCTCTTTGATGTTTTCAATGATTGGAAACACATAAATAATCCCATTAGCATTAAGATAAAACTGCCCAAGTAATGAATTAGAAAGTCTGGAAATATGTATTTGAGAAGATTTCCCAAATATATTGAAATGATAGAGATAACAAAACTAATAAAAAATAAAATAGATTTAGCACCAATTGTTATCTTTGTATTTTTTATTCCATATGTGATACCAATTCCCAAAGAATCTATACTACTAGAGATGGCTAAAAAAAAACAATTAAAGAACACATCAAATCCCCCATTTTTTATTAAATAGGAAAAATCAACTTTTATCTTGAACTATATATAAGATTTTTACCTTTCTAATAATTTAATAAAGAAATTTATTTCCTAATGACATAATATGAATAACATAATGGAAGTGTGTGTTTATAATACATATTCATTTGCACATAAAATGGGAATTAAATAAAAATATAAAATAAGTAATAAAAACAAATTACATGAATACAATTAAACAAAAGAAGGACAAGGTAATGTCAATACAAAGGAGAGGAAGTATATGTGGGAAACACTTAGAAGAGAAGAAGTTGAAAAAAAACTGAATACAAATTTTTGTAAAGGATTAACAGATGATGAAGTAATAAAAAGACAAAACCAATATGGCAAAAATGAATTACAAAATACAAAAAAAGAGGGAATTCTTCTTAAATTTTTTAAGCAATTTAATGATTTTATGATTATTATTTTAATTATGGCATCTATTGTATCAGCAGGGGTGTCATGGTATCAAGGAGAAAATGACTATATTGATTCTATTATCATAATTAGTATTGTCGTATTAAATGCCATTATGGGAGTATTACAAGAAGCAAAAGCAGAAAAATCAATTGAAAGTTTAAAGAAAATGACACCGCAAATGTCAAAAGTTATTCGAAATGGAAAGGAAGTAGAAATCCCGTCAGAAGCATTAACAGTAGGAGATATAGTTATCATAGAGGCAGGAAATCGTGTGCCAGCAGATTGTAGGATGATAGAAAGTTTTAATTTAAAAGTAGAAGAATCCAGTTTAACAGGAGAAACAGAAGCTGTCGAAAAAGATGGAGATGTAATTTGTAAAAAAGGAATACCATTAGGGGATATTATGAATATGGTATTTATGGGAAGTACAGTAGTAAATGGACATGCAAAGGTTGTTGTTACAGAAATTGGAATGCATACAAAAGTTGGAAAAATTGCTAATATGATTATTGAAAACGAGGCACCAGAAACACCAATACAAAAGAAATTAAATCAAGTAGGAAAATTATTAGGTGTCGTATGTTTAATGATTTGCTTAGTAATTTTTGTAATAGGAATTATCAAAAAAATACCACCAATGGAAATGTTTATGACTTCTGTGGGATTGGCTGTCGCAGCTATACCAGAAGGTTTACCAGCAATTGTTACGATTATGTTGTCTATTGGTGTAACAAAAATGGCAAAACGAAATAGTATTATCCGAAAATTACCAGCAGTTGAAACATTAGGAAGTAGTAATGTTATTTGTTCTGATAAAACCGGTACACTTACACAAAATAAAATGAAGGTAGTTGAAATAAAGGCGGAAAATCCAAATTTTGCAATGGAGTTGGCAACTATGTGTACAGATAGCAAGATAGAAATAAATAGTGGAAAGGTTGAAGTAGTTGGAGAACCGACGGAAATAGCACTAGTAGAGGCTGCATATATAAATAAGTTGGACAAAAACAAATTGTATCAATCTATGCCAAGAGTGGGTGAAATTCCATTTGATTCAACCAGAAAAATGATGACAACAATTCATAAATTAGAAAATGGGAAATATAGAGTGATAACAAAAGGTGCACCAGATATATTATTACATAAATGTGTAGGCGTTTATAAAGAAAAAATTGCAAGAGAAAATGAAAAAATGGCAAATAAAGCTTTAAGAGTAATTGCTGTAACATATAAAGATATGGATTATTTGCCAAATAAAATAGAAAGTTCTACTATTGAAAATAATTTAAATTTCGTAGGATTAATTGGCATGATAGATCCACCGAGAGAAGGCGTTAGAGAGGCTGTAGAGACATGTAAAAAAGCGGGAATTAAAACAGTTATGATAACAGGAGATCATATTGCAACAGCAAAAGCGATTGCAGAGAAAATAGGGATATTTTCTAAAAAAGACAGAGCAATCACTGGAGGAGAGCTGGAAAAATTAGATCAAGAAACATTTGAAAGGGAAATTCAAAACTATACTGTTTTTGCAAGAGTAACACCTGAGCATAAAGTAAGGATTGTAAAAGCATGGCAGAAAAACGGAGCAGTTGTTGCAATGACAGGAGATGGTGTGAATGATAGTCCAGCTTTAAAAAGTGCAGATATTGGTATTGCCATGGGAAAAGGTGGTACAGATGTAGCAAAAAATGCAGCAGATATGATTTTAGTTGATGATAATTTTGTAACGATTGTAGATGCTGTGAAACAAGGAAGAAATATCTATGATAATATTCGAAAAGCTATTCACTTTTTAATTGCAACCAATATAGGAGAAATTGTAACGATTTTTATGGGATTGGTATTAGGATTTCAATCTCCACTATTGGCTATTCAATTATTATGGATTAATTTAGTCACAGATTCTTTGCCTGCAATTGCTATTGGATTAGAACCACCTGAAAAAGATATTATGGAAAGAAAACCAATCGATTCTAAAAAAGGTATATTTGCAGATGGTTTGTGGGGAAAAATTATATTAGAAGGTATCATGATAGGAATGCTAACATTGATTGCCTTTAGCATTGGAAATAAATATTATGGTGTAGAAGTAGGAAGAACAATGGCATTTATCAGTATGGGCTTATTAGAACTTATCCACAGTTTTAATATAAAAAGTGAAAAGTCAATATTTAAAGTTGGTATGTTGGAAAATAAATTTTTAATAGGAAGTTTTTTACTTGGAATTTTTGTACAGACAATTGTTGTATGTATTCCAACTTTAGCCAATATATTTAATGTAGTAAATTTAAACTCAACACAGTGGATGATTACATTGAGTATTTCTATATTGCCAATACCAATTATAGAATTACAGAAAAAGATAAATAAAATCAGCGTGAAAAAACAAAACAATCTATTCTTTGGAAAATCAATTCATCAAGGAAATAAATAACAAAAAATATAAATAGGTTACAGTTTTAGTATCCAATTTTTCTAAGGTATATATAGTATATTTTAAAATGGCTTCGTGGGGAATCACATACAATATATACCTTCGAAGAATTGGATATTTAAATTGTAACTTAAGCAACATATATATAATAAAAATTTTTTACAAATTTTGGTTATATTTTTAAAATTCACTGAATAAAATATAGTGAAATGAAAAAGGGGGGATATATTTGGGACAAGCAATACCAAATAAATGGAAAAAACATTTAGTATTAGTGGAATTTGGATTAAAAAGACAAGAGGATTTAGAAAAAGAAATTCATCGATATCCATCTTTCCATGTAAATAAGTTAATAGAAGATATAAAAGAACAATTAAAGAGCAAACCCAATAGTGGTATGTATATTATTTCTTCAATTCCGTCTTATGATTGTTTTAAACTTCCTAATTTTTGTATTTCTTCACTTGAAGATCTAGAAGAATTTAAAAGAAATTTAGATTCTCATTTTTATGATAGATTTTCAGAAGTATGGTATTGTAAGAAAACTATTGAAAATGGACATGATGTCATAATAGGAAGAATTTCATTTGACAATAGAGATTGGCTAAATTCTGTTCAGTTTAGCCATAATGTAGAACAAGTATGGAATTGTAGTCATAGAGAAATTGAAAGATTTAATAAAGATTCAAATGTTATTTATTTGCGTGCATCAAGACAAGGGTGGGGAAGACGCTATCATGTTGATGACCTTAGAGTACCCTCTCTTGAATATAAAGAAAAGGTAATTAATGGTTTTATGCAGACAGTCAGAAGCATTGAAGAGCACAAAGAAAAAATACAAAATTTCGAAAAATACTTGAAAAACATAGGAATAGAAGAACTTTGTTTGGAATATATGCTATCTCAAAAAGGATTTTCTTTTATTGATTGGGATACAAGTAATGATAGAAAAGTAATTGATAATATCTTTTCTACAAAAGAAAAATGTGAATGGAGAAGATGAGTTTTTATGTTATATGTGATTAGACATGGTGAAACAGATTGGAATCTAAAAGATAAGATACAAGGAAGAGCAGATATTCCGTTAAATGCTTATGGAATTCAAGAAGCAAATATATCAAAAATTTTATTATATCAAACAAATTTTTATAAAATCATTTCATCACCATTAATTCGTGCAAAGAAAACAGCGGAAATTATTTGCCATTACGATACGCCAATAGAAACAGACTCGAGAATTATTGAAAGAGACTTTGGAGAATTTGAAGGATTAAGTAAAGAAAAATTTGATAGTTCTTCATTTTGGAATTATTCATTAAATAATCAATATGATAAAGCTGAAAGTGTAAAACAATTATTAAATCGTGTTTACAATTTTTTAGATGAATATAAAGAAATATACGAAAAAAAGAATATACTAGTAGTAACACATGCTGGTGTTATTCCTGCAATTTGTTGCTATTTCAAAGGAATCCCTAAAAATAACAATATATTTACTTATCATTTTAAAACTTGTGAAATTATTAGATTTTAGTTATTGGAGGGATTTTTTTGCAGAAAAATATTTTTGATAAACCAAAACCATATATTCAGGAAATCATTACAAAAGTCAAAATTCATAAAGATAAGATGAAAAGTTTTAAGGGGAAAACTATGGCATTTGTATTTTTTACAAAATTTTGTGATGTACAATGTTCACATTGTTTTTTTCGATCAGATAATGAGGGATTTGACTTACCAAAGGAACAATATGAATTTTCAAAAGAAGGGTTTGAAAAGTTTATTACATTTATCAATAGTTCTAATAATGGATATTTGTCTATTTTGGGAGGAGGAGAACCATTTAAAAAATTTGAATATATTATAGAAACAATTAAAAGGGCAAAAACAGATAGAATTGTACTAGTTACAAGTGGGATGTGGGGGAAAAATTATGAAACATGTAAGCAGATGATTCAAGAAATGTATGAAGCATTATGCCAAAGAAAAATACCAACAAAAATCGTTCTTAGAATAAGTATTGATAAATGGCATTTATCTAAAATTGGTATTGATTGTATATATCATATTATTGATGTATTTAAGAAATTCTTTTCAGATAAAGAAGATTTTGAATTACAGTTACATACTTTAACAGGAGATAATTCCGTAGATAAAATAATGCAGCATTATTCCGGATGTACTAAAACAATTGGAAAAAAATATGTATCAGATAATGAGGAGATTTTCAAAATTGGATTGTATAGATATGCATTACATTTTTCTGATGGATATAAAGTAAGTGTAGGAATTGCACAAATCTTTCATTCTAATTTAAAAGTCAATCTAAAAGGATCAGATACAAATTTAAAAGAGCTAATTACACTTTTTGATAATGATATGAAATATAATTCTTATAGTAATCCTTCCTTGGTGAAAAACAAAAATAATGAATGGGGGTTAGACTTTCTAATTAATTATAATGGGAATATTGCAACATGGGGGAATGAGCAACTATATAGTTTAAATAATTTATATACAGATTCTTATGAAGATGTTATTTCTAACATCTATACCAATATTATTTCCTATTCTTTATTAGATAAAGGATATTTTTATCGAACAAAAATTATTAGTGAGGTCAATCCATTAGCAGTTCTTAGGTCTAAAGCTATTCATATTAGGGATTACGCAGGAGCTTCTATATTAGAAGAAAATCATACTGTTTTATATTATGCAATTAGAATTATTCAAGAATATTTGAAAGAAAACATATTAACGTCGAAGGACTTAGAAGACTTACCTAAAGAATTATGTGATATGATATATTCAAAAACATATATATTAAAGAAATGGTATCAAAATACTTCTTACTCTATTATTAAACAATATATGGAAAAAGAAATATTTAATGAAAACGAGTGGAGAGACCTTTTTAACTTAATTTATTTTGGACATTATGCTGTTTCAAAAGAACAACTTCAAGAAGGAATACAATATTATAATACACATGCAAATAAAAAAATTAATCAATTGGAGGATGTATTAGATAATTCTAAAGAACATTATCAAAGATTAATTGAAAGATTAACTTTTATGAAACCAGAGGCCAAAAAATTATGTATGGATAATGTTAAAAAGATGACAAATACACTTGCATTATGAGAAAAAATATGATAAAATAGCTGTGCTTTAAAGATAGCATGGCTGTTTTTATATAGAAGTAAATCACATTTCTTATTATATAGAAACAACATTACATGGAGAAATTGTATAACAATTTCTTATGCTAAAAAATCTTTATATTTTTTTTGAGGACTTTTTGTCCAATCTCTGCTTGTGAAAAACACAGGTTATAAATCCATAGGGAGGTGAAAGATAATGAATAAATACGAAAGTATTATCATTGTTAATCCAAATGTTGATGAAGCTGGTTTAAAAGCTTTAGAAGAAAAATTTACAGGATTAATTAATGAAAATGGTAAAGTAGAATCAGTTGAAGAAATGGGAAAAAGAAAATTAGCATATGACATCAAGAAATTTACAGAAGCTACATATGTTTTATTCAACTTTGAAGCAAAACCAGAATTAATTGCTGAACTTGAAAGAGTTTACAGAATTACAGATGATATTATAAAATTCATCACAGTAAAAATAGAAAAATAAAAAAAAATCATTAAATAAAGAAGAGGGGCCTTTATTTAAAGTAAAGAAAGGTGATAAAAAATGAACAAAGTAATTTTAATGGGAAGATTAACAAGAGATCCAGAAACAAGATATACACAAACAAACAATACATTGGTATCTTCATTTAGTCTAGCAGTTAATAGAAGATTTGTAAGACAAGGAGAAGAAAGACAAGCAGATTTTATCAATATTGTTGCATGGAGTAAATTAGGAGAATTTTGTAGTAAATACTTTAAGAAAGGTCAACAAGTAGGTGTTATCGGAAGAATTCAAACAAGAACTTGGGATGATGACCAAGGACAAAAACACTATGTTACAGAAGTTGTAGCAGAGGAAGCATATTTTGCGGATAGTAAAAGAGATGGAGAAACAAATAGTACATCTTTTGAAAATACATTTGGAAATACAGCACCGGGAAATATGGGAGCAGATTTTGAAATGTCTTCAAGTGATGACCTACCATTCTAATTTGTTAGGGGGGAAAATAGAAAATGGCAGATAAAAAACAAAATAAAAGAAATAATAAAAATTATGATGAGGATTACAATCCAAGATTCAGAAAACAAAGAAAAAAAGTATGCTTATTATGTAGCGATAAAAACTTTGTATTAGATTACAAAAATCCAGAACAATTAAAGAAATTTATTAGTGATAAAGGAAAAATATTACCAAGAAGAAATACTGGAATGTGTGCAAAACATCAAAGAGATATTACAATTGCTATAAAAAGAGCAAGACATATTGCAATATTGCCATATGCACAAAAATAATTGAAAAAATGGTTCTATAAAAAATAGCTATGATTATGAATATTTAAATCATCATAGCTATTTTTTATTTTAACTTTGTATTAGACCATATATCTATGGTCAATCCTGCTTGTTTTGCGACGAATATAGTGTATACAAATCATATGTAAAGTAAATAGAGGTATTGCTAAATTATGTAAAATATAGTAAAATAGAAATGTTATTAAAACATAAATTATTAAGCATTAGAAAATTATGTTTATAAGAAAAGTATAGAAGATAAATTTACAAATAAACAGGGGGAAAAGATAGACATGAATCAGGAATTATTAGAATTAGCAAAAAAAGTAGAAAAAAAGATAGAACCACAATTCAAGAAAATAGAAGAAATATGTAGTAAAAATAGTATAAAAGTTATTGAAGCATTTCAAGAATGTAATTTACAAGAAATGCATTTAGCAACTTCAACAGGTTATGGAATTGATGAAGTAGGAAGAAATAAGATAGAAGAAATTTATGCAAAGGTATTTAGAGCAGAAGATAGTTTAGTAAGAGCACAATTTATATCAGGAACACATGCATTAGCAATTACATTATCTGCTTTACTACGTCCAAATGACACAATGCTTAGCATAACAGGAGCACCATATGATACTTTACAAACTGTCATAGGAATTGGAAAAGAAGTAAGTGAAAGTTCGCTAAAGGCTTTTGGAATACACTATGAACAAATTGAATTAGTCAATAATGACTTTGACATTGAAGCAATTAAAGAAAGATTATCAAAGAATAATGTTAAATTAGTAGAAATTCAAAGGTCAAGAGGTTATTCGACAAGAGAAAGTTTAACTATAGAAAAAATAGAAACAGCAATAAAAGCTATAAGAGAAGTAAATAAAGATGTAATTATTATGGTAGATAACTGCTATGGAGAATTTGTCCAAGACAGAGAACCAATAGAAGTAGGTGCAGACATTGCAGTAGGATCATTAATGAAAAATCTAGGAGCTGGAATTGCAACAAGTGGTGCATATATAGTCGGAAAAGAACATTTAATAAAATTATGTGCAGAAAGATTAACAGCACCGGGAATTGGAAAAGAAATAGGACCATCATTAAATCAAAATACTAATTTATTAAAAGGACTATTCTTTGCACCACAAGTAGTAGCAAGCAGTGTTAAAACAGCAATATTTGCAAGTTGTATTTTAGAAGAACTAGGATATACAGTAGAACCTAAATATAATGAAGAAAGAGCAGATATAGTACAAACAATTCATTTAGGAACAGCTGAAAAATTAATAAAATTTTGTCAAGGTATTCAAAAAGGATCTCCAATTGACTCATGTGTTGTACCAGAACCAAGTCCAATGGGAGGATATGAAGATGAAGTCATTATGGCAGCGGGAACATTTACAGAAGGTTCAACCATTGAACTTAGTTGTGATGGTCCAATTAGAGAACCATATATTGCATATATGCAAGGTGGACTAACTTATGATTACGGAAAATACGGTATATTAAAAGCAATAGAAGAAATGAAAAAATGATGTCCAATTGGGGACGTTTCTTTTTGAGACATTTTTATGTAAAGTTAACCTACGTTAGTAATGTTCCTCGTTAGAATATATTTATGCTGAATGAAGTGTATATTTTAAGGAGATAATATTTGGATTTAGTAGTATACAAATTTTTTGAACTATGAGACGATGAAAAAATATGTATTACAAGCATAACTTTACATAAAAATGTCTCGAAAAGAAACGTCCCCAATTGGACATAGAAAGGAATTGGTTGTGAATAAAGTAGTTGTAATAGGCGGTGGTCCTGCCGGAATGATGGCAGCAATTACGGCTAAAGAAAATAGAAATGATGTTGTATTAATAGAAAAGAATAATCAACTAGGAAAAAAGCTATTAATAACAGGAAAGGGAAGATGTAATATAACATCTTCTTTAGATATAGAAGAATTTATAAAAAATACACCGGGAAATGGGATGTTTTTATATAGTGCTTATCAGCAATATACCAATAAAGATATTATTCAATTTCTAAAAAAACAGGGACTAGATGTAAAAGAAGAAAGAGGAAACAGAATATTTCCAGTAACAGATAAATCTATTGATGTTTTGAAATGTTTCACTAAAAGAATGAAAGAATTAAATATAGATATTATATATAATACAAAAGTAACAGAAATATTGGTAGAAAATATAGATGGTAGTACCAAAGTAACTGGTGTAAAAACAGAAAAGAAAATATGGAAAGCAGATAAAGTTATATTAGCAACAGGAGGAAAAAGTTATCCATTAACAGGATCTACTGGTGATGGATACCTATTAGCAGAAAAGCTAGGACATCATATCGTACCAATAAAACCTTCATTAGTACCATTAGAAGCTTATAATATAAGTGAATGCAAAGAATTACAAGGATTAAGTTTAAGAAATATACAAATCAAGTTAATAGACAAAGAAAAAAATAAATGTATATATGAAGATTTTGGAGAAATGTTGTTTACACATTTTGGTGTTTCAGGGCCAACTATTTTAAGTGCATCTGCTCACTTGGTTAGATATAAGCATATTAATGAATTATTAGAAAATAAAAATATTATTTTAAAAATAGATTTAAAACCAGCATTAAATGACAAAAAATTAAATGATAGAATTCTAAGGGACTTTAATGAAACAAAAAATAAACAATTTAAAAACAGTTTAGACAAATTATTACCACAAAAATTGATACCAATTATTATAAAAAGAAGCAAAATAGATCCAAATAAGAAAGTTAATGAAATAACAAAAAAGGAAAGAGAAGAATTAATAAAGACAATAAAAAATTTTGATCTTATAATAAAAAAATTTAGACCAATAGAAGACGCAATAATCACAAGTGGGGGAATTAATATAAAAGAAATAAACCCTAAAACAATGGAATCAAAAAAAGTACAAGGACTATATTTTGCAGGGGAAATTATAGATGTAGATAGCTACACAGGTGGATTTAATCTACAAATAGCATATTCTACTGGATATACAGCAGGTGTGAACTAGTGTCCAATTGGGGACGTTTCTTTTTGGGACATTTTTATGTAAATTATATTGCAAAACTTTAAAATTTTATTTAAATGTTTAATATAGGAAAATATTTAGTTGTAAATTAATTTACATAAAAATGTCCCAAAAAGAAACGTCCCCAATTGGACAGCAAACAGAAACACAGACAACTGGGCAAAATAAAAAAAGTAAAGGAATGGAAAATGGATCATTATATAACAATAAAGAAAAATATAGAAACAGAACTTGTCGTTAAGAAATCAAAGTTTATTGCCAATTTTATAAAGATATCTTCTAAAGAACAGGCTGAAGAAGAAATAAAAAAAATAAGGAAGAAATATTTTGATGCAAGACATCATTGTATTTCTTATAGAATTTTAGAAAATGAGAAAATAATAGAAAGATTTAGTGACGATGGAGAACCTTCTGGAACAGCAGGAGGACCAATGTTAAATATTTTACAAAAAAATAATTTAATAAATGTATTAGTTGTAGTTACTAGATATTTTGGAGGAATATTGCTAGGAACCGGGGGTCTTGTTAGAGCTTATTCTGATAGTGTTTTGAAAGCGATAGAGGAAAGTGAAAAATTAGAACTTTTAATAGGAAGAGAATGTGAAGTTGGAATAGAATATAGTAATTTTGAAAAATTTAAGTATTACTGTAAAAATAATGGTATATCTATAGAAGATTCTACTTATACAGAAGAAATTGTTTGTAAAATACAGATGGAAGAAGAGATAAAAGAAAAATTAATAAGGGATTATGAATTAAAAAATGTAAATTTATTATATTTAAAAGTTTTATCTAAAAAATATATAGAGAAAAGTATAGAAAAATAATCGTTTTATAAAATAAATGGAAAAAATTACCAATTTAAATTGCAATTTATTATCTGTAATAATATAATTTGAACTGTAAAATATTTACAATTTATTTTTGGAGGGAAAAAATGAAAGAAAAAATTACAGTTTTGATTGCGGATGATAATCAAGAATTTAGTCAAACATTAGCATCATATATAGATGCACAAGAAGATATGGAGGTTATTGCAAAAGCCAAAGATGGAACAGAAGTAATAGATATAATAGCTAATACAGTTCCTGATATCATATTGCTAGATGTTATAATGCCACATTTGGATGGATTAGGGGTCTTAGAAAATATTAATAAAATAAAAATAGCAAAAAAACCAATTTGCATTATGCTATCAGCTGTTGGACAAGACAAAATAACACAAAGAGCAATAGAATTAGGAGCACAATATTATGTCGTAAAACCATTTGATATTGAGGTACTAATAAAAAGAATAAGAGAATTTAAATTTTATAAACCAACAACACAAAATACAAATAATAATTTCTTAACAAGAGAGGTAAAACCACAATATATTGAAATTTCTTCAGATAACATGAAAACTGAAGAGAATTTAGAAGCATTAGTAACAAATATTATACACGAAGTAGGTGTGCCTGCACATATTAAAGGATATCAATATTTAAGAGAAGCAATTATGATGGTAGTAAATGATATTGATGTGATTAATCAAATAACCAAAAGTTTATATCCACAGATTGCACGTAAATTTAATACAACGCCAAGTCGCGTAGAAAGAGCTATTCGTCATGCTATTGAAGTTGCGTGGGGAAGAGGACAACAAGAAATTGTTGAAAATATATTTGGATATACTATTTCAGCTGCAAAAGGAAAGCCAACAAACTCAGAGTTTATAGCAATGATTGCTGATAAACTACGCCTTGAATTAAAATCAGCATAAGATATGTTTGAAAGCATTTCAAGAGTAAGAATACATAAAATTAAACAATCTGCAGACAAGCCTATAAACTCTATGAAAATAGTCATAGGAAAAGTGAAAAATCAGCAAGTAGAGCAATAAATGAAATATTCATAGGACAATAAACTTCCAAGATTTATTGGTTAATATTTTAAATGTTAATCAGTAGAAATTGGAGTTTTTTTGTATGGAGAAAATTGATTATGAAGTAGATGACTTTATGAATTATTGTGATTATAGAGGTTATATAAAATATGTATAAACTATGGATTATATGTTATTTTATACAGGTATTAATTCGGGAATGAGAGTATCAGACATTGTGAAATTAACAAGAGATGATGTAAGAAATAATGATGGCAGTATGAAAAACATATTACAGTAATAGAAAAGAAAACAGGAAAACAGAAACGATCTCCATTATGTAACGGTTTATTAGTGGAAATGGAAAAATACACAAAAAATATGAAAACAGGAGAATATTTATTTAAAAGTAGAAAAGGAAAAAACAGACCAATAACAACAGTACAAGCATATAAAATAAAGCGAAACGGCAAAAGAATAGGTTTAGAAGAAATAGGAATACATACAATGAGAAAAAATTTGGGGTATTGGCATTATCAACAATACAAAGATGTTGCTATATTACAAGAAATATTTAATCATTCATCTCCATCAGTTACATTAAGATACATTGGAATTAATCAAGATAACATAGATAAATCATATATGAATTTTAGTTTATAAAATTTTTCATTGAGATTACAGAAAAAATTGTAAAAAAATGTTTTGTTCGATTGATTTTTGCGAACAAATGTTATATAGTATTAAACATAGGAAATGAGAATAAGCAGTGTGGGTGCTACCACTTTACATACACAGTTTATACTGTGAGAATGGAGGTGGTGCTATGGAAACAGTATTATTACAAATAATATTTCTACTATTCTGTGGATTAGTAGGAATTACTATCATAGCAGTTGCCTTAATCATAACTTTGGTTATTATTTTGAGCAAATAAAAAAGCACCACATTATGCTCTGCCAAGCTATGTGGTGTTAAACATATTATATATGGTAGCACACATTTCTGTGGCTTTCATTTCCTATAATTATTATACACAGATTAAACGGATTTGTCAAATAATTTTTTTGTGAATGATTTTAAAATCTGATTCATTTATGATAATGTCTTAATAAATCATTTGAGAAAATGTCTCAACCAAAAAATATTATAGATACTTTCAATAAAAAATTATATAATACA
>CAJFRV010000012.1 GCA_904419495.1 uncultured Clostridia bacterium
ATTTCCAAGAACTTGTTAATATAGAAAAAGGTAACCTTAGTATAGTTATTTAACTAACTTGGGCTACCTTTTGATGTTTTTAGGGCTGAGTAGTAACCATTTTTTTAATTTCAAGAAGTTTTTTTGCTAAAATTCTTGACATTTTCGCATTTTTGTATTAAAATTATTTAGCATTATGTTAGAATATGATTTAAATATAAAATCTCTCCCCGGTGGTTTTAGATTTAAATTTCATATATATAAAAAAATATAAAAATAGGAGGGTATTATCATCATGAATAATACAACATATAGCACAAAAGCAAATGAAGTAGAAAGTAAATGGTATATTATTGATGCAGCCAACAAACCACTTGGTAGAGTTGCTACAGAAGCTGCAAAATTATTAAGAGGTAAACACAAACCAACATATACACCTAATATTGATATGGGTGATCATGTTATTATTCTTAATTGTAAAGATGTTATCTTAACAGGTAATAAATTAAATCAAAAAGTTTATAGACATCATTCTGGTTACATAGGAGGAATGAAAGAAGTTCCTGCAAAAGTAATGCTTGAAAAAAATCCAGAAAAAGCTATGACATTAGCTATAAAAGGAATGTTACCACATACACCTTTAGGAAGAAAAATGGCTAAAAAATTAAGAGTTTATGCTGGTAGTGAACATGAAAACCAAGCACAAAAACCAGAAGTATGGGAGGTAAAATAATATGGCTAAGAAAGAAAATGTAGTTTTTTATGGTACAGGTAGAAGAAAATCTTCAGTAGCAAGAGTTAGACTTGTTGAAGGTAATGGAGAAATAACAATCAATGGTAAAGATATTGATGAATTCTTCGGATTAGAAACTTTAAAAGTTATCGTTAGACAACCATTAACAGTTACAAATACAACTTCTAAATATGATGTTATTTGTACAGTTAAAGGTGGAGGATTCACAGGTCAAGCTGGAGCAATTAGACATGGTATTGCTAGAGCTTTAAATGAAGCAAATACAGAATATAGACCAGAAAGAAAGAAAGAAATACGGTCTTAAAAAAGCTCGTAAAGCTCCACAATTTAGTAAAAGATAGAAAATATCAAACCTCAGAAGTTTCAAAACTTCCGAGGTTTTTTGTTATATATTATTTATTATTTTGTATAATCTGACCCTTTCTGTCTATTTCCATTTTCTTGAATTCTTTCATGGCTATGTGTTTCTTCTAAATGTGAAATAGTTCTATCACTAGTAGGCAGTCTATCTAACAGTGTTTGCAATTCTTCTGGCAATTTTACTCCTTTAAATTGTATTTGATAAGCTTCTTGAAATTTGTCAGATAAGTCATCTTCATATGCATATTTTGCTCCAAACTCTTCCTCTACTTCTTGCAAAGTCTTTGTCTTTTTTCTACTAAACATATCTTTTAAACTTTTGAATATTCCAGAGTCAATTAAATGATAATCTTCTTCATCTTTTTCTCTCATATACCTCACAGGAGTTTTTCCTGTAAACAATGTTACCTTTATTGGTTTTTGCCCTATTTCATATTCTAAAATATAACTTATTGTATGATGTTTTGGGCTTTCTGCAACTTCTATTATAGGAGCATTTAAAGACAGTGGCATTATACAAAAATTTAATTCTATTCCTCTATTTTCTCGTTTTTTATATATTTGCATTGTCTTACAAAATTCTTCACCTTTTACTGTATAATCAAACCCATCTTGACAAATATCAATGCTTGTAAGAGTTTTCACCTTTTCATCTTTTTCATATTGTATAATATCTATATGTGGTAAATTTCCCTCTTTTGTAGTTGTTACCATACAAGCATCTTTTCCTTTTTTTATCAATCTTCTCGTATCACCTTCGTTTTCCTCAAAATATTGGTATATCTCCCATGACTCAGATTTACTTAATATGTCTCTCTTTTTATTTCTACGTTCTTCAATTTCTTTTCTTGTTTTTATTGGTAATACATTATTTCGTTCATATATATCCTCATCTATTTCTTTTATCAATCCACTCGCTCCCTCATTATATACTATGAAAACTTAACCATATATTTTTCTTGTTTTATACATACAGCTTCATATCATCTTCTGCTGCAACAACTTCTATTCCATATTTCTTCGTTAATTCTTTTGCAATTTCTGGTGGGTTCTCACTCAATATATTTTTATTAAAATGTGTGATAATCACTCTAATATTTTTAAAAAATATATCTTTGTTTCCTGTTGTTCCCAAAAAGTGAATATAGTCCATTTTTTCTCCCTCTACTTTTAATTCAGCAGTATTATATCTTATTTATTCCATATTTTCAACCTTAATGTTTAGTTTTGTTTTCTATTTTTGTTTAAATCTTTGGTTTACTTTATTCCAATTGATAATATTCCAAAATGCACTAATATACTCTGGTCTTTTCGTTTGATATTGTAAATAATAAGAATGTTCCCACATATCTAATACCAGTAATGGTTTGCATCCCCATAATGTTAAATTTTGATGTTTTTCACATTGTAAAATTTCTAACTTAGACTATTTTGGAATCCAAGCCAAAATACACCAACCTGATGCTTCTACTGTTTTACTTGCTTCTATAAATTGTTCCTTAAACATTTCATAATTTCCAAAATCTTTTATAATTTGTTGCATTAACTCTATATCTGGCTCTGTTGGGATTGCAGGTCCCATATTTTCAAAAAACAATTCATGTAAAATAACTCCTGAACCAAAAAAACTTAAATCTTTTTCTAAACATTTTATATTAGAAAAATCTGACTTTTCTCTTGCCTCTTTTAATCTTTCTTCTATTTTATTTGTATTGTCCACATAACCTTTATATAATATGTGATAATGTAAATCCAATGTTTCTTTAGAATAATAAGGTTCTAGAGCATTTAATGGATACGGTAACTCTATCATTTTTAACATAAAAAACCTCCTAAAATAGTATATTCTATTTTAAGAGGTTATATGAATTTATTCTATAAATTCAAGTGCATCATTTGTACCAATTCCTTCTATATTATAATACGTATCTGGTACAGTTCCTATTATTACATTCTCTAAAATTAATACTTGATTTGTAATATCTTTCGTTATATCTTTAAATGGTGTTAATATACTTACTTCACATTTTACTTGTAAATAGATTCTATGAAGTGTTTGATTTATTCCTTGTGCAATGAATTCACTTCTTAAGTCTGTTTCAACATTTCCGACTGTCGATATTCTTATTTTAATTCCGGGTCCTCTTCCTGCCAATAATTTGACTCCTGTAAAACTCCCCAATGCAATTTCTATATTTTCCCTTCCTTGTTTATTAAATTCCTCCTGTATTTTTATAGCAACGTCTGAAATAATCTCATTGATAGGTATTACATTTGATTTTATCATTGTTATATTTCCATTTTCATCTTTTTCTATCGTAAATAATTCATCATAACTATGTTCTCTCATTACATTTGTTGCTTGTTCATTTGATACAATGGTTGCTAAACTTTTAGCCTGATTCTCACATAAAGTATCAAAAATAGGATTTACTGCATCCAACATTAATTTTACTGATACAATAACTGCTGTTATGAAAACTAGTATCATAATTATTTTTCTTTTATATTTTAAATTTACAATTCTGTAAGGAATTGGTATCTTATTTCTTGAATAAATCTTAGGCATAATTTATCATAGAAGTCTGATTACTACTTACTCCACTTCTTTTATATCTTGGTATAAATAGTTTTTGCCCCGGATAAATACTATCTGGATCTTCTATTCCATTGACTCTTACAATATCATCTATAGTACTTCCAAATCTTTTAGCTATATTCCATAAAGTATCATCTTTTTTTACTATGTACATAATAATGCTATAATCTTGTTCTTCTCTCTCTCCATTTGTTTGAATTTCATCTATTGTATTAATGTTAACATTTCTATCCATTATGCTATTCATTTTCATTTGAACATTTACAAGCACTTCTCCATTTTCTTGTATAATGAAGTCCTGATTCATAATTTCCACATTTGTATTCACATTTAAATTTTCTCCATCAATTACATTATCAATAGTATATTCAAAAGGAATATTCTGTCTTTTCGTTACTATTTGTAAATCTTCCCCCATTAACATGAATTTTAATTGTAGTTCTCCATTATACATAATTCTATTTGGTTCTTTACTTTGTTTAATTAATACTGGTACTATATCAACATCTACTATAGATCTTCCATTTAAATCTTCTATCATAATATTTTCTTTTATTTCTTTTGTGTCTGTTACCTCTTTTCTCTCTGCAATTGTTCTGATTGTTCTTTTATTAAATTCAATATTCTCAGATGGACTATATAAATCTTGAATTACATTAATATTTTTTTCTTCATATACAGTTGTTCTTACCCCAATTTCCATTTCAATATATACAGAATGCTCCTCTACACTATTCGAATTTACTATCACATTTCGTATTTCATAATCTGTATCACAGCTATTTCCTTCTGTTACATCTGAGATATCTATAAATCCTATAATTGGTATCTTGGATATAGCTTTATTGATTCTATTATCTTCTGTTAAATATATAATTTTTACTTCTGCTTCTGCTTTTGTTAATACTTTGTTATAACTGATTTTTACATCTTTATTACATATGTTTACATCCAATTTTAATATTTCTACCAAATTATCGATAGTATCTATTGAGATATTATCTTTCGCATATATCTTAGTCTCTCCACTTCCTACTAATGAATTTACCATCAGTTCTTCTTGTAACATCTTTATTTGCTCAGTATTTTGTAAACTATTAACAATTGATATTTCTTCTTTTGAAAATACTTCTACTGTTAACTCTATTGTTGCTTTTACCGATAATTTCCTTTCATTCATAACCTTTGCTTCTATTTCTTTTATATTTGCTGTTATATTACTTTCCATTTCACTTGTTATATTAGAAACATGAATTGTTTCAGATAAGTCTAAACTTGTATTTATTCCCCTAACTCTTTCATTGTTGTCATCTGTCATATACATGATACAAGTATCTATCTTGCCCTCAATTTTTACTTTCTCATCTATTATTTCTTTTTTATAAATACACACAACCCCACTTGTACAAATTACACTTAAAATATCTGGTTTTGCATCTGGAACTATCACATCACCTTCTACAAATATGATTTCTTTTTTTGTTGCTACTCTTTTATTTACTCGTAAGCTTTCCTTTATTGTATCTACAACCATTTTTTACCTCCTTTATTCATTTCTTTATTCTAAATATATGAAGGTATTAAAAAAAATATAACAAATTAAATAAAACAAAAAAAAAGAAAACCTTTTTCAAGTTTTCTTCTATAATTCAGTTGTTTTTCTTTTTTTTAAGTTTACTGGTGGTGGTATTAATGGGCTATATGAATCACCATCAAATACTTCCACTTCTACTGTTCTTGTTAAAACATCTGTATAACTATATGTTACATTTCTATTATTTTCCTCATATTTTACAACAAAAATATTAGGATATGCTTTTTCTATTGTGGCTTCTTTTTCAAAGGCTTTACTTCTTCCTAAAGATCCTTTTACAATTATCTTTTGTCCCACTTTCTCTAAGATGTCAGTTTTTAGATTTGCTATATCATTTTTACAAATCATGCTATCACCTACTCCCTTAAGATAGGTTGATTATAGCATTTTTGACATAAAATGTCAAAAAAAGTACTTAGTTGCAAAATCCTTGTAAGTGTTTATTTTAAAGGGTTGTAGGTTTTTTGACCGTTATATTACTTTTGTGTTACAATTATGTTACAATTCCATTTCATTTACTATTATTTCATAATTCTATACATTTTTCCATTTGCTCCTATTCCATTAATTCCCTTTTTTCCATCTCTTAATTCTCTTTCTATATCTTCTATGGTAATATATTTATATCTTTCTGTTATTGCTACTTTTTCAGCTACAATTAATGGGTCTATAAAGTCTATCAAAATTCTTGCTGGTGAAGAAGCAAAATTAGCTCCTGCAGATATTAATGCTTCAAAATAACTTTGACATGCTCCAGCAAATATAACTAAATTCTGATTAGTTTCATTATCATATATTCTAGCCTGTTTTACTGTTTCTATAAAGTATTTTGAATTACGATAATTATATATATCATTATATCTAGTCGTATTTTTTATCATTCCATCATGTCCTGTTATCACTAATATATCTGGTTTGTATATTTTTAATAGATTATATACTACTTTTGGTTGTTTATATTCTGGTATATTTTTTACAATTGCATTTAGTCCTAATTTTTTATAATATCGATAGGACTTTTCGCTATATTTTTTATCTCCATCTAAGTGCAAAATTTTTCCTGTTATGATATATTTATTTTTATTTATTGGATTTAATTCATCTATTTTTCCCTCTATTCTCTTTTGTATAGAATGTAAATCCTTTTTTAATCTTTCTTCACTTACAATTTCCAAATCACTTAATTCACTATCTGCTTCTACTCTTTCTACTATTCCTATTAGAATAGCAATCTTTGTTTTTTCTGTACTAATAATATTTTTTACCCTAAACAATATATCTTTATTATATGATTTTCTAGCTACAATATCTCCTGCTTTTACCTTTTCCATATTTTATCACCTCAAAAATCAAGCTATTATATTCTATGTCGATTTTTGTAAATTGGTGATGAATATGTATTAGCATTTATGTAAGTGACTATATTTTAATTTTGTTGCCATCCCTCCTCTTATATGTCTCTCTGCTTTATTTTCATCTAATATTTTTCTAACTTCCATTGCCAAGCTTGGATTAATTTTCTTTAGTCTCTCAGATACGTCTTTGTGTACTGTACTTTTACTAATTCCGAATTTTTTTGCTGCCCCTCTTACTGTATCTTTTGAATCTATGATATATTGTGCAAGTTCTATTGCACGTTCTTCAATGGATATATCTTTCATTTTATTCTAACTCCTTCTACTTAGAATACTTTTGTTTAATTGTATTCTTATAATAGAATTGTTAGAACTTGGGATTTTATAATCTAACGAATCTGAGAAGTCTTCCTATACACAACCAAATGTTGCTTCATCAAAACTTTTCTTTCTTTTTTATTATCTATTTTCCTTCTATTATATCCTTAATAACCTCTCCCGCTATTATCATTCCAGCAACAGATGGTACATAAGATATACTCGCTGGTATTCTACTTTGTCCTTCATGTTTTATTAGCTCTTCCTTTGAATATAAAACTTTTAAATTTTTTATTCCTCTCTTTTTTAATTCCTTTCTCATAACTTTTGCCAATGGACATACTGATGTTTTATAAATATCTTCTATTCTGAACTGTGTTGCATCTAATTTATTTCCTGTTCCCATACAAGAAATAATTGGTATATTTTGTTCTTTTGCTCTAATAATTAATTTCAACTTTGTTGTTACTGTATCTACTGCATCTATTACATAGTCAATTGTATTATTAATTAATGTTTCTTCTCCTCCTTCTATATCTTGAGGCATATATGTTTCTATTTTTACATTTGGATTAATTGATAATATTCTCTCCTTCATACAATCAATCTTTCGCTTTCCTATATTTTCAATTGTTGCATGTATTTGCCTATTTAAATTACTAGGAGATATAACATCATTATCTACAAGTACTATATTTTCAATTCCTGCTCTTATTAATCCTTCTACTACAAAAGAACCTACACCTCCAATTCCATATACAATAATTTTTGCTCTTAATAATTTTTCTAAGTTTTCCTTACCAAGTAATAATTCTGTTCTTGCATTCCATTTTTCTTTCATTTTTCTCTTTCCTTTTCTTTACTCACTTACTGTTATTTTCTTAAATATAATTTCTGCATTTTCTTTTTGTATATTCAATCCAAGATACATCTTTGGTATATATAAATTAAATTCATTTCCTTCATCAAACATTAATTTCAAATGATATCCTAATATTGTTTCTTTTGCTTTTTTTACAATTAATTTATTTATGTCAAAAATATATCCTCGTTCAATATATTTTTTGGTCTTTTTAGATAATTCAAAAAAATAACTTTGTGTATCATCAAAGCACAACAAATAAGCTGGGCTTATAAATGTCTTTTCCCATAATATATGTTTCTTTTTTATTGGTTTTACCTTTACCACCAAATATTTCATATTTTGTATATGATTAATCTTGAAAAATTCTTGAACATTTTTACCATTAAACTTTTTGAATTCATAAGCTTTTGTCTTTTTTTCTTTATCAAAAAAACTTTTTCTTCCTATTGTTTTTGCTTTTACTTTTTCTATTATTTTTTTATTTATCAGATAACCAACAAATACGCCTACTGTATAAGCACAAACTAACAATAAATTTATTCTTAAAATAAATATATAGCCCAATATATACACTATAATACTATTTCTCAAAAAATTTTTACTAAATTCCTTTTCTGTAAATTCTCCTATATATTTTTTCATAGTAGACATTGCTAAAATACTTCCTAATAATGGTGCTATAAAAATCAACATTAAAAGAAGAATTAATGTACTACTATTAGCAGAAATGATATTGATTGCCAATACCATAAAGATTTCTATTGCTATGAATAATAGAATGGAATAAAGAATAAAAAATTTTCTTTGTGTCATATTTTTCATAATTTAGTCTCCTTTAACTATATTTTTATCATTTTACAGTATTATACAACTTTTGTGAATTTTTTTCTAGATTTCTTTGTGATTTATTATTTGAAGGTCAATTTTTAAATTAAAAATACAGTTCCAATTTTTGCTGTTCTATTGCCTAAGGGGATATATATTATATTTTTAAGCGAGTTTCGTGGGGACCGACACACTACATATTCTTAATAAATCAGTGACAGCACCGTGGGAACTGATTTAGTTAGAATATGTAAAGTGTTGGGATAGCGTAAAATATAATATATATCCCCTTAGGCAATAGAACATTAAAATAGTAAAATTAAAAGCTTATATCTTTTGGATTGAAATTTAACTTGCTAAATGTTTATAAATGGTATACAATACAATCACTTATTATTTTAAGGAGTTATATATGTTACGAATTCAAAATATAAAAATACGAAAAAATATTTCTGATGAGGCACTGATTCATTTCGTTTTAAAGACATATCATATTAGCCCTTCAGATGTTATTGATTGGCATATTGTAAAAAAGTCTATCGATGCTAGAAAAAAGACAGATGTTCACTTTCAATATACAATTGATATCCATGTAAAAGATGAAAATAAATACCCACATGTTCAAAAAACAAAAACTACAGATATTGAAAATACAATAAATCCTAATATGCTTGTTTCTTTAAAATCAGAACCTTCTCCCGTCATTATTGGAGCAGGTCCTGCTGGATTATTTTCGGCTTTAACCTTTATCCAAAATGGTATTTCTCCCATTATTATTGAACAAGGAAAAACAGTAGAAGATAGAAAAAAAGATGTTGATAATTTTTTACACCACAAAATTTTAAATTGTTCATCAAATGTGCAATTTGGTGAAGGTGGTGCTGGTACTTTCTCTGACGGCAAATTAACGACTGGAATTCACAATCCTTTATGTCAAAAAGTTTTAAAAGAATTTGTTCATTTTGGAGCTCCTGAAGAAATTTTATACCTATCAAAACCGCATATTGGAACAGATAAGTTAATTCATGTCATCCAAAACATGAGAAACTATATATTGTCAAAAGGTGGAACTTTTCATTTTAATACAAAATTTATTAACTTTACGATTAAAGATAATAGGATACATTCGGTATTATTAAAAAACTTAGAGAACAACACCATTTTTGAGATACCAGCTACAAGATTAATTTTAGCTATTGGTCATAGTTCAAGAGATACTTTTGAATTGTTATATCAAAATGGTATTCATATGGAAAAGAAAAATTTTTCTGTTGGTGTTAGAATTGAACATCTACAAAAAGCAATTAATTCAGCACAATATGGTGAAATAACAAATTTAAAACTACCTCCTGCTGAATACAAATTGGCCTATCATTCTTCTTCTGGTCGTTCTTGCTATACGTTTTGTATGTGTCCGGGTGGAACAGTTATCGCCTCTTCCAGTGAAAAACATACGATTGTTACAAATGGTATGAGTAATTATTTAAGAAATGGTACAAATGCAAATTCTGCCTTACTTGTAAATGTAACACCTGAAGACTTTATTGATACTTCTCCTTTAGCAGGTATCTATTTTCAAAAAAATTTAGAAGAAAAAGCTTTTGTATTAGGAGGCTCAAACTATCATGCACCTGTTCAAAAAGTAGAAGATTTCTTAAAAAACAGAAAATCTTCTTGTATTGGTTCTATTATTCCTTCTTATCTACCCGGCTACACTTTGTCTAATTTAAATGATATTCTTCCAGAATTTGTTTCTACTACATTAAAGGAAGGTATTTTATATTTTGACAAAAAATTAAAAGGATTTGCTAATCCAGATAGTATATTAACAGGTGTTGAAACAAGAAGCTCCTCTCCTGTCAAAATACCTAGAGATATAAATTGCATATCAAATGTAGATGGGATCTATCCTTGTGGTGAAGGTGCTGGATATGCAGGTGGTATCATGTCTGCTGCTGTAGATGGAATACATACAAGTTTATCAATTTTAAGGACTATTCACTAGTCCTTATTTCTTTTATAATTTCTGTTAAACTTTCCACCAGATAGTTTATATCTTCTTTTGTGTTATCTTCTCCTAATGTAACTCTTAATGTTCCTTCTGCATATTCACTTGGCAATCCAATTGCTGTTAATACATGTGATGGTGAACCACTTCCAGAGGAACATGCACTTCCTGCAGAAGCACATATTCCTCTTTCATCTAATTTCATTAATAATTCATTACCATTTACTCCTTTAAAAGATATGTTACTATTTCCCGGAAGTCTCTTTTCCATAGATCCATTTATTTGAATATCCACTATTTCATCTTTTATTCTAGAAATATATTCATCTCTTAGCTCAGTTAGTTGCTTGATATGTTCTTCCATATTTTCTTTTGCAATCTTGCAAGCTTCCCCTAGTCCTATCATTCCGGGTACATTTTCTGTTCCAGCTCTCTTATCTCTTTCTTGATGTCCACCATCTATAAATTTTTTAAATTCTATTGATTTATTAACATACAAAGCCCCAATGCCTTTTGGTGCACCTATCTTGTGTCCTGATAATGATAACATATCAATCTTCATCTTTTTTACATCAATTTCTACATTTCCACATGCTTGAACTGCATCTGTATGAAAAATAATTCCTCTTTTATTAGCTATTTCTCCAATTCTTTCAATTGGCTGTATAGATCCAATTTCATTATTTGCGAACATAATACTAAGTAATACTGTATCTTTTCTAATAGCATTATTTAATTCTTCTAGTTCTATAATTCCTTCTTTATTAACATTTAGATATGTTATTTGATAGCCTTCTTCCTCTAATCTTTCACAAGTATGTAATATTGCAGGATGTTCTATTTTCGTGGTTATCATATGTTTTCCTTTATTCTTTTCTAGATGCATAATTCCTTTTAACGCTGTATTATCACTTTCTGTTCCTCCACTCGTAAAAATAATTTCATTTCTATCACAATTAATTAAATTTGCCACATTTTTCCTTGCCTCTTCTACCCCCACCCTTGCAATTCTTCCTAGTTTGTACAATGATGATGGATTTCCATATTGCTCCACAAAATATGGAAACATTTTATCTAATACCTCTTTCTTTACCCTTGTTGTTGCTGCATGGTCAAAATATCTCATTTTCATTTTCTTCTCTCCTCAAAAAATCTTCTTATCCAATTTTATGCTATTTCTCATAGATTATTTCCTTAATTTTATCAATTTGATTAACTGTTTCTACATATCCATATTGATAACAACTATCTAATTTTTTTACATCTAGTAATCCCATCCTATCTGTCCCAATAGTTAAAATATAATCGCTTTGTTTTAAATTTTCCTCTGATATTTTATTTCCCATTAAATCAATTGCTCTCATAGCAATATCCATATAATTACTAGTGTCTTCTATATCATCTGCCTTAAAATTAACGGCCAATACTTTATCAATTCCTTGTTTCTTTACTTCTATTACTGGTATATTATTTAATGCTCCTCCATCTAAAAATTTATGTTCTCCAAAATCACATGGGCAAAAAACAGCTGGAAAACTACTACTAGCTCTTAATGCTTTTCCTACGCTAATATCCATTATATATTTTCCATAAACATTTTTTTCTTCTGGTATACGGTTTGTAAAAATATATTCTCTGCCATTTTTTATATCTACCGCTGGTATAGATATCGGTATTTTATCTACCTGTGAAATTTTATATACTCCTTTTGCTTTTGCTAATGTATTAAAAATATCTTCTATTTTCTCTCCATTTCTTAATCCTGAACTTTCCTTATTAAAAATATTGCGTACTTGATAAATAATTTGATTTAGACCCGTACCAACAATTTGTTTTGAATGTTTTTTAAATAACATATAGATATCATCTGGTGTATATCCTAATACATATAATCCTGCAATAAGAGCTCCCGAACTTGTTCCTCCTATGGCATCTATTTTTATATGATTATCTTCTAACGCTTTTAATACACCAGCATGTGCAATTCCTCTAATTCCTCCACCTGACAAAGCTAATCCTAGTTTCACCTTTTCACCTTTTCTCTTTTTATTTTTTATAGTATTTACAATTTGATATATTTTTAATCATTTAAATATTTTGTTCTATACAAGGACAAATCTCGCTTCGTGAGAACTTTTTTCTACTTTTTTAATTTAACTATATATATTTAAGTTCTCGAAGAAGCGTAAAGATTTGTCGAGGCGAAAAATTGCTATACAATTTTTCTGTACAATGTTATTTTTTTATTGAATAGGAAAAATCGCTTTTTCCTATTCAATAAAAAAATAGATTCAAATTGAATCTACTTTTTTGTTTTATTTTGTATAATAAAATTCTCCATATCCATATTCTACTTTATAATATTCTTTAATAAATTCTGGCTCTGTTTTTACATTAAAAGTATAGGTTGGTTCTACTATAATTTCTCCTTTGCTATTAACAACACCCCATTTTCCATCTAGCTCAATTCCTGCATATCCATAAGAATTTATATCTGTGGTTTTATCATAAATATAATCTATAACTACCTTTCCAGATTTATCAACAAATCCCCATTTTCCATCTTGAGATTTTGCATAAATTTGATTATCTGGCAATACCTCCGTATTTTGTTTTTCATTTCCTTGTAAATCAAAATATCTTGTTTCTGTATCATTATACACTTTTACATAATTTTCTTCTGTATTAATTATTCCATTTGTCATTTCACATAGTTGTTGTAAATCTTTATTGTAAATTTGTATTGAATTATTTTCTGATAATCTTGTTATTATATAATCTGTATTATCTAATTTCTCAATAGAATCATATTTTGTATCTATAATTTTTTCTCCTTTATCATTAATAACCCCTACTTTTCCACCTGTTATAGAAACAATAAAATAGTTATCATATAAGTAATCAATATACGTATAGTTTTCTGTAGTTAATTGATTTCCTTCTTTATCTATAATACTATATACTGATCCTTGTGAATTATCTATTTTAATTTTATAATTCTCATTTTCTGTTTCTAATGTATAAATATTACTATCTATATCTACTTTTGTTCCATCTTTTTTATACACTTGTATATTTCCACTTGCATCAGTTGCATATATATACATACCTGTACTATCTATTTGTGTAAATTCAATTGGTATAATAATATTTCCTTCAATTGTTGCTACACCAAATTTTTTTGTTTTTTCTAATGTTACTGTTCCATTTTCGCTATTATAAGAAATAGATTGATATTCATTTTTTATAACCTGCTTCTCATTTTTATACATACCATATTGTCCGTTTTGAGCAGCTATCAAATAAATATCATTACCTTTTATATCTATGATTCTAGATATCTCATTATATTCTGTTTGTAATATCATATTTCCTTTAACATCCACATATCCATATCGATATCCATTTTCTGTTGTATTAGATACAATATATCCAGCATCTTTATATCCATTTTCTTCTGTTGTATAATTATCCGGACTTATTTGATCATATTCTGCCTTTACTAATTCATTACCTTTATTATTGATAACACCATACTTTCCATCTATCTTTACTAATAATTCTCCCTCTTTATATGGTAATCCTTCAATAGATTCATAAATCGGTTTTGCAATTATCTCTCCTTCTAAATTGATTAATCCTATTTTTCCATCTTGCTCATAAGTTAATACATTCTTCTCATACATTAAATCACTAGCAATATTTTTCAACTTTATCGGCTGTATATGACTATATTGTGCATATATTTGTTCTTGATTTTGATTCAATATTTTGGTCTCTTCTCCTGTATAGCAGATAAAAACTTCTTTTTCTGGGTTTGGTATTACGATATTTGTATATTCTGGATCGATTACAATATCTCCATTTTTATTGATAACCCCATAATTTCCATTTTGTCTTAATATAAAATACTGATAATTGTCAACACTTAATTTCTCGATTTCATATTGTCTTCCATTTTCTTTAATTTGTTGATACACAAACCATCCTACTATTCCTAATACAATTAGTAATATAATGATTAATATAACTATATATTTTTTCTTCATATAATTCCCTACCTTATTCTTCATTTTCTATTTCTTCTTCTGTCTCTATTATATTATTCTTACACGCTTTTACTTTTAATATTCTCTTATCTTCATATTCTTCTATTTTATAGGTTACTTTTTTTGTTTCTATTACTGGTTTTTCCTCATCTTCTGGGATTCTTCCTAATTCCTCTTGTAAAAAGCCTGATATGGTATCATAATCACCTTCTGGAATTCCTGCATCTAATAATTTATTGACATCATAAATCGGCAAACTTCCTGCTAGCATATAGGTATTTTCATCAATTTTTTCATATTCTTTTTCTTCTTTGTCATATTCATCATATATGTCTCCAACAAGTTCTTCTAATATATCCTCCATAGTAACTAATCCTGCTGTTCCACCATACTCATCAACAATAATGGCAATTTGCATTTTGTTTTTTTGTAATTCTTTAAACACTTCATTAATTAAACGATTTTGTGATATAAAGTATGCTTCTTTTATGATATTCTTTACTTTGAAACTTTTCTTATTGATATTTTTCAATACATCTTTTACATATAAGATACCTTTTATTTCATCAATTGTTTCATCATATACCGGAATTCTACTATAACGATATTCTTCTTTAGATAACTCATCCATTAATTCTTCATTACTAATGCCAATATCTACTGCAAATATATCTTTTCTATGTCTCATGATTTCAGATACGGTAATATCATTAAATTCAAAAACATTATTGATTAATTCTTTTTCCTCTTCTTTAATCGTTCCTTTTTCTTCTCCTTGATTTACCATCATTTTGATTTCTTCTTCTGTAACGGTTTCTTCTTCATTTTCTCCAACACCAAACAATTTAGATATCGTATTGGTAACAACTGTTAGTAATTTCACAAACGGTGCTGTTACAATAGAGATTCCTCTAATCACTCCTATTGTTGCAAAAGATATCTTTTCATAATGTTTCATTGCTAATCGTTTTGGCACCAATTCTCCAAAAACCAAAGTAAAAAATGACAATATAATGGTTATGATAATAATAGATATGCTTTTCCACACGCCTATACTAACAGCTGGTATCCAGCCATTTAATATTGGTGCTAACATATCAGCAAAAGTTTCTGATGCAAAAGCACTTGATAAAAATCCAGCAAGAGTAATTCCAATTTGTATAGTTGCTAAAAATTTGCTTGGCTCCTTTAACATTTTTTCAATTTGTTTTGCTTTTTTATTTCCTTCCTTTGCTTGTTTTTCTATTTTAGCATCATTTAATGATATAAATGCAATTTCACTCGCCGCAAAATATGCATTTAACAAAATCAGTATAACTAAGACGATTAATTGTGAAAACATAAATATACGCTCCCTTTTATTTATTAATTTCTTTCATTATGTATTATATACTTTTCTTGTATATTCTACCAAAGTTTACTTTTTTATTCAATAGATTTAAATGTTTATCTACAGAAAATCTGAACATTGGAGACATGTCAAATCGTTTAGTACCAAATTTTTTAAGTAAAATATAGTATTACATTAGCCAAACTGTATATATTCTCAAAGAGAAAAAAGATTTTTATATAGGAAAAAGAAGACTTTCATAGTCTTCTTTCTTATATTACATACCAGTTACTGGTAATATTTTTTGATAGCTCATTTCTTTTTTATCTACTGTTTTTTCAATTTCAGGCTTTTCTTCTTTTTGATTATTTACAACTACTGTTATTTCTTCATTCAAATTCACATTTACTTCAATTAAATCCTCATATATCTCATATCCACTAACTGTTCTTGCCTCTTTTATATAATATGTACCCGGGATAATATTTTCTATTTTTATACGTCCATCACTACCTGTTTGTAAATTTGTATATAGTACATTTTTATTTTCATCTAATAACTGAAATTCTACACCTTGTAATTTTTGTTTTGTTTCTTTATCTTGTTTTTCTATGATAATTTTTGTCTCATTTCTACTATAATTATCTTTTATATTTCCTGTACCATCTTCGTAAGTATCAGCAGTTAACGCGTAATCTTGCAAATTAGAATCTGGTGCTTTTCCATATAAAATAGGTTTTGTTTCTATTTTCGTTTCTATATGTATTTGTATTGTCTTATCTCCTGTCATGTTTTTTATAGGAATTAGTATTTTAAATATTTCATTTGCATTAAATTCTGCTTTTGTGTTATTATTCTCATCTGTTATTTTAATACCATCTATTATTTGACCATTTTCATCTGTTATTCGGACTTTATAATTATCTATCCTTGTATTTGCATTTACCTTATACTTTTTAGATACATAGTGCAATTCTACATTATCTTGCTCCCAATACTCTTGTAACCTTTGAATATCTACCTGATTGGAAATTTGTACTTCCTTAGAGTTATTAGCATCATTTATAATCTTATACATTGCATTTAATGTTCTTTGTCCTGCTTCTCCAATTGGTGTATAATCACTTAATTGATTTCCATGAATATAACTATAAATTGCATGTTTTGTAGCTGTAAAAGCTTCTTCTTTGCTAGCCACCCCTAATTCCTCTATGGTTTTGTATGGATATCCATTTGTAATGATTTTCCAAAGTTTAACATCTTGTATTGCCTTATCAATTGAAACTGTATAACTTCCTTCTTCTGCTCCGGGTTTTGTTTTATCCATACAATAAGCAGGATATAATTTCCCATTATCTTCATATGCAATATATGTTGTTTTTACGATAATACCTTTATATTTTAATAAACTTCCGCAATCTCCTATTGCTTGAACATTTGCTATATCTAAATTACTTGCAATAACAGAATTTGTAAAATTCAAAAAATTTAATACGATAATAGCTAAAACAATAAATGTAACTTTTATATATTTTTTTATTTTATACAAATTATTTTCACATCCTTTTTCTATTATATAGGAAAAATCCACTTTTTATCTTACTTATATGTAGATTTTTTCGTTTTATTTTTCTACTCCTTGTATACATCTTCTGTATTCTGGTTCATTTTCAACACATGTAATTAATGTGATTTTGTTTTCTTTTGTATTTTCTAAATTACTCCAATCTGTATTTTGAATAATTTCATGTTTTGTAACAATATATGTTCTTTTTATATTTTTATATGTATATGTGATTTCATCTCCTTCCTTTAATTCTTTTATTCTGCTAAAATAATTATTTTTATATCCTCTGTTATGTGCTGCTAAACATATATTTCCTCGTTCTTTAGGAGATTCCTCAAAAAGTCCTACATAATCTTCTAGATTTTCTTTATTTGTTCCTTCTTGTATAGGAGCTTTTAACCCTATTTTTTCTATTTGGATATACCATTCATTTTCATTATTTTGATTGATTTCTTCTTCATTATTTTTTTCTGAAATATGATTTGAATAAATTGAATTATTTTGATTTAAATTTTCTTCTGATATAAAATTGGCTTTAAATTTCATTTTATTAATAGAATAGTCTATATAATTGATACAAAAATGCATACTTATACATACTATGATAGAAATAATAAAAGATACAATATTAATAAATTTATTGGTATATATTAGAATCTGTTTTCTCTCCTTAAAAATAATTTTTTATGCTTGTTTGGATTTTTTATTCGAATAAAATAATTGATTAAATTTTTTAAATCTTGAACTAAAAAGTATAGTACTATATATACATAGTAATACATTTTTTCCCATTTGTAAAGAAGTTTTCATCGCAAAATTCGACATTCATAATAGTTACAGTTCAACATTCTCACTAAGAGGGGCTATATATAAATTATATTTTAAGCGGGTTTCGTGGGGACCGACACGATACATATTGTTCATAAATCAGTGACTGCCTGCAGAAACTGATTTATCTACAATATGTAAAGTGTTGGGATAGCGAAAAATATAATTTATATATAGCCCCTCTTAGTGAGAAATGTTAAACTTATATTTTCAAGTCTAATTCAAAATAGAATTCAACACCATTATCTTTATTAATCACACCATAATCATTTTTATAATTACTCATAATTGCCTTTACAAATGATAAACCTATTCCTGTTCCTCCATCTGCTCTGTTTCTAGATTCATCAACTTTATAGAAACGATTCCAAATTCTTGTTAAATCTTCTTCTTTTATATTCACACCTGTATTAAATACTTTTATTCTCACTTTATTTTTTTCTACATTTACCACATTTTCTATAATAATGCTTTTCTTCCCGTCTACTTCTTCAACATGTTTAATGGCATTTGTTAAGTAATTGGTAATAACTTGCTCAATATAGAAATCATCTGCAATAACACTAATTTCTTCAGGAGATTTTAATTCTACGTCTACTTGTTTTTCTTCTAACATAACTTTTGATTTTCTGATAACTTCTTTTTCTAACTCTACAATATTAAATTCTTTATCAGAAAACTCTCTTTTTCCATATTCAAGTTTCATTAGCTCTAATAGCTGTTTCACCAATTTATCCATTTTATTTGTTTCATCTAGAATAACTTCTGCATAAAATTTTCTACTTTCGTCGTCTGTATTGACATTTTCTAATAACCCCTCACTATACCCTTGTATTAATGCTATTGGAGTTTTCAATTCATGTGATACATCTGATATAAAGCTTTTTCTCATCTCATCAATTTTCGATTTTTCTTCTATATCTTTCTCTAATTCTATATTGGTTCTTCTTAATTGTTTAATTGTACTTTCCAACTTATCTGACATAAGATTAATGCTTTTTCCTAAGTTGTTAATTTCATCATCTGCCTCTGTTATTCGATATTTATGGCTAAAATCTAAATTTGCCATATTTTTTGCAATTGTATTTAATTCTAGTATCGGATCTGTAAATTTCCTACTTACAAAAGTTACAATAACAGCTGATATCAATATGGTAAATCCCGCAATTAAATATAAGAAATTATTAGAAATTTTAACACTTTCCTCTATAGAAGAAACTGGTATTCTAATATATAATAAATAACCATTATCTAGTTTAGCAGATAGTAAAATATAAGACACACCTGTTTTTTTATCTTTTAAACGCCTAATAATAAATTTATCATTTTCTTCTATTAATTCACCAGCATTTATCGCATTTGTCATGGCATTCATTTCTCCAAAAGTAGACAAAAAATCTTTATTTGATGTGAATACATTAATATTGTCATCATCTTTTATTAAAATATCAAAATTATTTTTTATTGCTAATTTTTCTAATTCAGAATTAATATCTATATCTGTTGGATTATTATAATAATTATTAATTACTTTATATACTTCTTTTAAATCGTTTGTTTTACTATATAAATAGAATTGACCAAATACAAAATTATTTACTAGAATTAAAAATAATATAATTAATAATATAACTAATGATAACATTAAAAATAGTTTCACTCTTACTGATTTTAATGCATTTTTTATTTTTCCCATTTTTATTCCCATCCTTAGGTAAATTATTTTACCTCAAATTTATATCCAACCCCTCTCATAGTTTGAATATATTTTCCTTTCTTACCTAATTTATGTCTGATTTTCTTAATATGACTATCAATTGTTCTAGAATCTCCATAATAGTCGTAGTTCCATACATTATTTAATATTTTATCTCTTGATAAAGCTATATTTTCATTATCCACTAAATAAGTTAATAACTCATATTCTCTTAAACTTAATTCAATTGGTTTTCCATCTACTTTTACAGTTCTTCCTTCCTTGTCAATTTCAATTCCACCATAATTCTTTACTTCTTTTTTATCTTGATTTGTTCTTTTTAATATAGCTTCTACACGTGCAACCAAGATTTTAGGACTAAACGGCTTAGAAATATATTCATCAACACCTAATTCAAATCCAAATAATTCATCTTGTTCTTCTCCTCTTGCTGTTAGCATGATAATTGGTACTTTTGAGTCCTGTCTAATTTGTCTTAGAACAGACCAACCGTCTAATTTTGGCATCATAACATCTAATAAAATAAGACTAATTTTATTTTTATTTTCTTCAAATACCTCTAATCCCTTTTCTCCATCCTCTGCTTCTAATATACTATATCCTTTTACTACTAAAAAATCTTTAATTAATTTTCTCATTCTTTGTTCATCATCTACTACTAAAATACAGTTATTTAGCATATTTATCACTCCTATTTTATCATTATTATATATTATACATAGGTTTTATGTCTATATTGTGAAAAAAATTTATTTATTTTAAAAAACCCCTGAGTCATTCCATCATCTTTTTCAAAGTCTTTTTACCAATCACTTAAACGATAAACTTTGAAAAATACAGGAAATAATTCAGAGATTTTAAATATATTTTTATTTTAATTTTTTACATATACTGTTTTCGTATCATATGCTAATTCAACATTTTCTTCTCTTAATATTTTCATTATTTTTATATTAATATCTTCTACTTCTTTCAAATAACTTGCATAGTCTACTGAATTTGTATACGTATAAATTAATACATTTATACCATTATCTGTTATTTGATCAAATCTTACAATAATTGAATCGTCAAAAACACTTTCTCTTTCTTGTAGCATTTTTTCAATTTTTGCTTTTAATAATTCTAATTTTTCTAAAGGTGTATCTAATTCTACACATAAATTTGTCTTATATCTTCTTTTTTCCATTTTGCTCCAATTTGTTACAGAAGCATCTGCAATAATTGCATTTGGGATATTGACTAATGCATTTTCAAATGTTCTAATTCTCGTTGTTCTAAATGTAATATCTTCAATTGTTCCTTCATAATTGTCCATTTCAATCCAGTCACCAACTACAAATGGTTTATCAATGAAAATAACTACTCCACCAAATAAGTTTTTAGCAGTATCTTGTGCAGCAAGTGTTACAATAACACCACCTAATCCCAAACCTGCAATTAGTCCTGTTAAATTAATTTCTAGGATTGCCAATACTAAAAATATAGCAACAATATAGATAAGCACTCTTGTAACTTTTAATACAAATTCAAATACAGTATCATCCATTTTTTGGCTTAAGCTTTTTCTTAATTTTCTTCCTAAAATCGTTTTTGAAGTAAAACTATTTGCTAACCCTACTGCAATTTCTATCACGCTAATAATTTTAAATACTTTTGTTACAATATCCATTACTTGTTCATTGATTTGCAAAGGTACTCTTAAAAATACAATGGCTAAATAAATCCCTAAAATAATGAAAAATATCTTTAGTGGTTTAAAAAATGCACTTTCTTTAATTTCTTTTGCTTTTTTACTTTTTATTTTAAATATTCTAATAATCATATAGGAAAATGTACCACTTAATATTCTAAAAAATATAATAATACCAATAGCTATGATAACATCTACAATTTGTATAGATATTAGTCTATTCCAAAAATCAACTAACTGCTCCATAATTTCCTCCAATATGAAAATGAATTATTTTTCAACTTGATTGGAAAAGAATTAAATTCCTTTCTCTTTAGTTTGGAAGAAAATTATTACTTGACTAGGCAACCAAATTTTAAATTTATGAGGTGTACTTTTGTACGTCGATTAAATTTAAAATTCAGGTTAACAACGTCAAATGGCAATTATCTTTCAAACTTATCCCATGTAATCTCTAAGCTTCTTACTCCTACTTGGATGTCTTAATTTTCTTAATGCCTTTGCTTCTATTTGTCTAATTCTTTCTCTTGTTACTTGAAATTCTCTTCCCACTTCTTCTAATGTTCTTGATTTTCCATCTTCTAGTCCAAACCTTAATTTTAATACTTTTGCCTCCCTTGGTGTTAATGTATTCATTACCTCTTCTAATTGTTCTCTTAGCATTGTATAAGCTGCTGAATCTTGAGGGGCTGGTGAATCATCATCTTGTATAAAATCTCCTAAATGACTATCATCTTCTTCACCAATTGGTGTTTCTAGAGATACTGGATCTTGTGCAATTTTCTGAATTTCAATAACTTTTTCAACTGGTATTTCCATTTCAGCTGCAATTTCTTCTGGGGTTGGTTCTCTTCCTAATTGTTGTAATAAATGTCTAGAAGTTCTAATTAATTTATTAATTGTTTCTACCATGTGTACGGGAATTCTAATTGTTCTTGCTTGGTCTGCAATTGCTCTTGTAATAGCTTGTCTAATCCACCATGTTGCATATGTGCTAAATTTGAATCCCTTTGTATAATCAAATTTTTCAACTGCTTTAATTAATCCCATATTTCCTTCTTGTATTAAATCTAAAAATAGCATTCCTCTTCCAACATATTTTTTCGCAATACTTACTACTAATCTTAAATTTGATTCAGCTAATTTCTGTTTTGCTTCTTCATCACCTTTTAACACTTTTTTTGCTAAATCTAATTCTTCATCAAAAGTAAGTAATGGAATTCTTCCAATTTCTCTCAAGTACATTCTTACTGGATCATCTACGTTTATTCCTTCATAACTAGTATCTGTAATTTCATCTAATTTTAATTCTTCTACTTCTTTTAAATCTTCTATGTCTGGTTCTTCATCCATATCGTCTTGTAATAAATCCACTCCTAGTTCTTCAAAAGCGTCAAATACTTTATCAATTTGGTCTGGATTTACATCATCTAATTCAGATGCTAAGTCTCCATATGTGATTTTTCCCTTTTCTTTTGCTTTTTTTAATATATTATTTACTTTTTCTTCTTTTAATTTTTTGGTTTCTTCTGTTTCTTCTGTTCTTTTTGAATCTTCTACTTTTTCTGCTTTTTCATGTGCTTTCTTTCTTACTTTCTCAATTTTTTCTTTCATTTCTTCTTGTTTGTTCTCTTCTTTTTTTACCATTTTTTATTTTCACCCCTATCTAATTTTAGCTAATTTGATAATAATATCACTTAGCTCTTTTTCTAATTCCTTTTTCATATTTTCTTCAGTTTGGTTTTCTAAAGTTTCTAATATTTGGAATTTTCTTTCATTTAACTTTTCTTTTTCATAACTTTGTATAACATCATCGATTGCTTTTTCCATATCGTCAATTCCATAATCTTCTGCCATTATCATAGTAATATGATTTTGTTCTTCTTCTGATAAATTATCTATAATACCATTTATATTACTATTTCCATTATCAAACTCTTCATACAATTTTCTAGCTATTTTTTGATTAATAATATCTTTAAAATCTTCTACTTGTATATTTTGTTTTATGATTTGATATACAGAAATATCTCCTGATAGTAAAATTGCCAAAACTGTATTTTCTCTTCTTTTTATTGCTTCAGAAACATTATTTGTATTTATGTTTTCGGAATGCTTTATTACTGGTTTTGTTTTGTTTAATATTTTTTCATCACTAGTTTCTTTATATGTCAGTTTGTTTACTTCAGCATAAATTGCTTCTTTTGAAACATCATATTCTTTTGCTATCTTTTCTATATACACTTCTCTTTCCATGCTGTTATCAATTTTAGAGATTAATTTTGCTATTTCATTTAAAAATTTTATTTTATCATTGGTATTTTCTAAATTCAAAGATTGTCTTAATATTTTGACTTTAAATTCAATAACAGAAATCGCTTTATCAACTAAATTTTGAAATCTTGCATTTCCATATTGGATAACATATTCATCTGGATCCTTTGCACCTTCCATTTGTAAAACTCGAATATCACATCCCATATTTTGCAATATTTCCATTGCTCTTACCTTAGCAGTTTGTCCAGCTTCATCTGAATCATAACTTAAAATGATTTGCTCTGTATGATTTCTTAACAAATATCCTTGCTGTTGCGTTAGTGCTGTTCCTAAAGAGGCAACCACATTATGGATATCTCTTTGATGAAGAGATATCACATCCATATATCCTTCAACTATCAATAGTCTTTTTTTGATATCATATTTTTTAGCAACATTTAATCCATATAGATGTCTTCCTTTACTATATACAACATTTTCAGGAGAATTAATATATTTGGGTTTTGAATCATCTAAAACTCTTCCTCCAAATGCAATGACTCTCCCTCTTGCATCACATATAGGAAACATTAATCTGTTACGATATCGATCAATAAATTGTCCTCTTTCATTTTTATTTACTAAGCCAGACTCTAAAATTTCCCTATCTTCAAATCCCTGTTTTTTTAGTTCTCTATATAATTCATCAAATTTTCCTGAAAAACCAATTTGAAAAGATTTTAAAGTTTCATTTGACAATTTTCTTTTTTTTACATATTCTTGAGCAATTTTAGACTCTGGTTTATATAAGTTTTCATGATAATAGTTTGCCGTAAATTCATTTACTTTATACACTTTAGCTTTTAACGCTTCTTTTGCTGAATCCATATTGTTTTCTAAAGTTGGTAATTGAATATTCGCTCTTTCTGCTAAAAGTTGTACAGCTTCTACAAAATTAATTCCCTCAATTTTTGTTAAAAATGTAAAAACATTTCCTCCTACGCCACAACCAAAGCAATGAAATATTTGTTTTTCTGGAGATACTGAAAAAGATGGTGATTTTTCATTGTGAAAAGGACATAAACCAAAATAGTTTCTACCACTTCTTTTTAGTCTTACATATTGTGATATAACATCTACAATATCATTGGATTGTCTTACATCATCAATGATTTCATCACTATATCTTGCCATTGTATTACCTCCTCTCCTAAAATATTTCATATAACTATACATAATTATATTATTCGACGTATTTTACATAAATCCTTCTACTTGTCAAAAAAAATGTCTGATTGATGATTTTGGGTGTCAAGAGGCAGAGCGATGATTTTGGGGACGGAGCAAAAAATCATCATTTATTCTATAAAAAATTTTATAAAAGAATCTTTATAGAAATGATGATTTTTTGCTCCGTCCCTCCCCAAAATCATCGCTCTGCCTCTTGACACCCAAAATCATTAATTGGATACTAAGAATCATTCATTAGCATAATTTTATTATCTAATTTATTAACAATCTTAGCATAATTCACCAATTCTTTTGATTTCTTCTTATCAACTTTTTTATCTGTTTTATATTTCATTTTATGTTCTAAACTAGCCCAGAAATCCATAGCCATTGTACGTATTTGAATTTCTACTTTGACATATATAATTTGCTTTGATAATGTAACTGGTACATTTACTATCATGTGATAACTAGAATACCCGCTTTCTTTTGGATGATTGACATAATTTTTCTCTTTTTCAATATCAACTCCGGGTATTTTTTCTATTAGATTTCTTATTTTAAATATATCATCTTTTAATTGACATACTATCCTAACTCCAGCTATATCATTTATATTTTCAATCATCTCTTTATATGTAAGTTTGCAACCCTTTTTAGTCATTTTGTTGATAATGCTTGCGGGACTTTTTATTCTAGTATTGATATGATCAATCAAATCATAATTATAAAATACTTTAAATTCTTTTTGTAGGATATTCATTTTTGTTTCTAATTCACTTATCGCCATTTCATAAATTGTCATAAGTTTTTCAAATGTATTTGTTTTCTCTTCTATTTTTTCATCATAACTTAAAAAGTTCTTCATTTCCACAATTCCCAATTCTTTGCTCTTATTTTTTTTCATATCACATCTCAACTCCTTATATGATATTTCTTTTTCTTCCTCTTTAGTATATGCATATACTATCTGATTATTGTTTCTAAAACATATTTAAATTGTGTTTTTTTGATGAACTTATAAGAAGCACTGACAAATCTCGCTTATCGAGAACTTTTCTCGTCTTTTCTAATTTAACTATATGTATTTAAGTTCTCGATGAAGCGTAAAGATTTGTCGACGCAAAAAAATGCATAGCAATTTTTCTGTGCAACATTATTTTTTATTGAATAGAAAAAATTTATTTTCCTTTTCAATAAAAAAATAAAAGCCAAATCGGCTTTTACCTAGGGTCATCTCCCCATTCTGCTTTTTTGACTTTTGGTGTATCTTCTACTTTTACTATTTTTGACTTTTCTGCCATTTCTACTATTTTTCTTGTCCTTTGTTCTAACGAATGATTGATAGTCCCCAACAATTTTTTTCTCATAGTAGATGGAACTTTTCCTAGATTTTTTATAAATCCAGATTCTATACAATCTCTAATAGCTTTTATTTCTTCTGTTCCTAATGTTGATAAATCAAATCTTTCCTTTTGTTTTGTTTCCTGTTTTTCTATAACTTTATTTTCTTTTATACTCTCAGAATTTGCTTTCTTTGGTTCAACCTCTAAATTTCTACTATCCTCTTGGTTTACTTTTAAACTAGGGATATATTCTTGACTTTCTTCTATTTCTCCTTTAGCAATTCTCATTATATTTTCTACTTCTCTAGTCTCTATGCCTAAATTTGTAAATTCATTTTCTAGATAACTTGCTTCTTGGTCTGTTAGTTGACCCAAGTTTTTCATGAAAACATTAACACTTCTATTTTCTTTTTTGGCATCTCCCACTACTTTTTTTGCCATTCGAGTTAGAAAAAATTTCTTAACTGCTATTACATTAATTGGTTTCTTTTTTCCATTGCTTAATTTTCTTTTTTCTTTAGTTTTCGATTTTACAATTCGTTTATCTTGATATTCTTCTGCTACACGCTGTGGAATTTTTTCTCTTATCATTTCATCAATTGGTACAATTGCCTCCATCGGAGATATTCTGATAGAACCATCAAATTCACAATACTGGATTGCAAAAGCTCTTGCTATTGTTTTATATAATTCCTCCTTAATTCTACTTGTTCTTTCTATATCTACTTTTTCTAAACAATCTTGTAATTTCTGTACGATATCTTGTTGTGATTGGAAGTCCTTTAATGATTTATATAATTCTTCTAATTCCTTGCAAATTGCATCCTCTTTTTTTTCCTCATCTTCTAATGAATTAATAGCCTCCATTCTAATTGCTCTAGAAGATATTCCTTCATTTTGTAAAATATCTATAGTTGTATCATCAGATGCTTGCTTTACTAACGTTCCTGTTACGTTATCAGGAACATCAGAACTTTCTGCTGCTATTTGAGCAGATGTATCAATTACAGCTTGTGAAATTTCATCAGACTTCACAGCCTCTTGCACAAGTGCCTGTTGCATTTCTGGATTTTTTTGTAATGCATTTACAAGATTTTCTGCCTGTTTTTCTCTGATTTCTTCTTCTGATAATTGTTGGTCTTCTGTTGGTTGAATAACTTGATCTTTAATTATTTCTGCTAGTGTGTTTTCTTTATTTTCATCTGCTAGTCCTCGTAATTTTCCTTGAACTTTTTCACCTATATTTTTTAACTTCATTTTTTATTACTTTACATCCTTTCCATAATAACTATCTAATAAGATTTGTTTTATTTCTGATACTAATGGTACTCTTGGGTTAGCTGTTGTGCATTGATCTTCAAATGCTCTATCTGCTAACATATCTACTTTTGATAAGAATTCTTGTTCATCAATTCCTGCATCTTTAAATGATTTTGGAATATTCATGTGTTCATTCATTTCTTTTATTTTTTCAATTAAGCTACTAATTCCCTCTTCCACTGTTTTTGCTTTTAATCCTACTTTTTTAGCCATTTCATAATATTTTTGGTCAGCTATAAAGTATTCATATTTAGGGAATGAAACAAATTTTGTTGGTTTTGTGCTATTGTATCTTACAACATATGGTAATAATATTGCGTTAATTCTTCCATGTGGTAAATGGAATTCTGCACCAATTTTATGTGCGATTGAGTGGTTAACTCCTAAAAAGGCATTTGTGAAAGCCATACCTGCAATCGTACTTGCATTATGCATTTTTTCACGAGCTAATTTATTGGTTCCATCATCATATGCCTGCTCTAAATACTGGAATACTAATTCTACTGCCTTTTCAGCTAGTCCATCTGTATAATCTGATGCCATATTTGAAACATATGCTTCTAATGCATGTGTTAACACATCCATACCTGTGTCTGCTGTGACAGATTTTGGTAAACTCATAACTAAGTCTGGATCTACAATTGCTACATCTGGTGTCAATTCATAATCTGCTAATGGATATTTTTTATTTTTCTCTTTATCTGTAATAACAGCAAATGATGTTACTTCTGAGCCTGTACCTGATGTTGTTGGTATTGCTACCATTTGACATTTTTCTCCTAATTTAGGGAATTTATAGGTACGTTTTCTTATATCCATAAATTTCAATTTTAACCCTTCTGGATCTGCTTCTGGATGTTCATAGAATAACCACATTCCTTTTGCTGCATCAATTGGACTTCCTCCACCTAATGCAATAATCACATCTGGTTTGAAGTTTTTCATGGCTTCAACACCTTTCATGATTGTATCAAATGATGGGTCTGATTCTACTTCACTAAAAATTTCTGAATGCACATAATGTTGTCTATTTCTTAAGTGATACAAGATTTTATCTACATATCCTAATTTTACCATTCCTCGGTCTGTTACAATAAATGCTCTTTCGATATTGGGCATTTTCTCTAAATAAGCAATTGAACCTGCTTCAAAATATATTTTTTCTGGAACTTTAAACCATTGCATATTAACCCTCCTATTGGCAACTCTTTTTATATTAATCAAGTTTACTGATGATACATTGGCTGTTGTTGAATTTCCACCAAATGAACCACAACCTAATGTTAATGATGGCATATTGGTATTATATATATCACCAATTGCTCCATGTGTTGATGGAGAGTTTACAATGATTCTTCCTGCCTTCATGGTTTCTGAAAATTTTAAAACAGTATCTTTATTTTCAGAGTGAATAACAGCTGAGTGTCCTAGTCCACCAAATTCTAGTAATCTTTCTGCTAGTGGTATTCCTTCGTTTTCGTCTTCTACCACATAATATGTTAATACAGGACTTAATTTTTCTTTTGAAAATGGATAATCTTTTCCAACACCTGTTTCTGGAACTACTAATACTTTTGTATCTTCTGGAACTTCAAATCCAGCTTCTTTTGCAATCGTATGAGGATATTGTCCCGGTACATGTGATTTTAATTTGTAATCTCCATTTTCTAGCTTCTCAAACATGCCATTTACTAATTTTTCTTTTTCCTCTTTATTGACAAAATAACATCCTGCTTTTTTCATTAATTCTTCAAATCTTTTTTGAATTTCTTTGTCAATAATAACTGCTTGTTCTGATGCACAAATCATTCCATTGTCAAATGATTTTGACATCACCAAATCATTTACTGATGTTTCTAATTTTGCTGTTTTATCTATATAGCATGGTACATTTCCGGGTCCTACACCTAATGCTGGTTTTCCACAAGAATAAGCAGATTTTACCATGCCTGTCCCACCTGTTGCTAAAATCAAGTTGACATCTGGGTGGTTCATTAATAATCTTGTTGCTGTAATACTTGGTTTTTCAATCCATAAAATACAATTTTCTGGAGCACCTGCTTTAACAGCTGCTTCTCTTAAAATTTTCGCTGCTTCTACACTACATTTTTGTGCAGATGGATGGAATCCAAATATGATAACATTTCTCGTTTTTGCTGATATGATAGATTTAAACATGGTTGTTGATGTTGGATTTGTAACAGGTGTAACACCAGCTATAATTCCAATTGGTTCTGCAATTTCTACATAATCATCTTCCACATTTTCATCTATAATACCAACTGTTTTTTCATATTTAATACTATGATAAATATATTCTGTTGCAAACATATTCTTTGTAATCTTGTCTTCATAAATACCTCTTCCTGTTTCTTCTACTGCCATTTTTGCTAATTTCATATGATTTTCAAGACCCGCCATTGCCATTGCTTTTGTTATATTATTTACTGTTTCTTGATCTAATTCTAGATATTCCTGAGAAGCTTTTTTTGCTTTTTCTACTAAGTCATTAATCATTTGCTCAATTTCTTTTTCTTCATTATTGTTTTCGCTCATAAATAACCTCCTCTTGAGCAATACATATTTGCTCACGTTTTTTTAAACCTTTTATTACTCTATACTATAAAAGATTTCAGCAAGTCCATTATATATGATTGGAATGAAATGTCAATAATATCCAAAAGATATTTTTCAGTTTTTTTGACAAAAAAAATACAAGCACTTTTTATGCTTGTATCTTATTCTTTATATAAATAGTCTTGTGGATCAACATGCTCACCATTAACTCTGATTTCTAAATGTAAGTGTGGACCAGTTGAATTTCCTGTTGAACCAACTGCTGCTATGACATCTCCTGCTTTTACAGTATCTCCCTTTTTCACATACATTTTACTTGTATGAGCATACCAAGTTTCAACACCATTTCCATGATCAATTTTTACTAAATTTCCATAAGATCCATTATAACTTGCACTAATAACTGTACCATCTGCTACTACTTTTATATCAGTACCAGTTATTGCTGAAATATCCAATCCTGTATGTGTTGATTTTCTAATTCGACTACTTACTCCATATCTTGAAGTAATCCTACCTTCAATTGGTGTAACTGCCAATTTAATTCCATTAATACTTGGTAAAGCATTCCATCTTTCTTGTTCTTCTTTTTGCTGTTCAATTTCCTCTATTGCATTCTCTACCGTTTCTTGAATATTTAGTTTTGCTACTTCTAACTCTGATGTATTTACCTCTTCTTCATTTTGTGTGTATTTTTCTGCAATACTTAAATCAATTTCGTCACTATTGCTCTCTTTTTTTATTTCATTTACTAATTCTTCTGCCTCTTCACTTGTGTCTACTTTTTCGACTACAGTTTCTTGCACTGCTATTTCATAATATTTATAAGTAATTGTCATTTCTTCTTCTAATTCATCAACTAATTTTTTTTCCTCTGTATTTTCTGCTCTACTTACTAATTTTAACTCATATTCTGGTTCATCTTTTAAGCTAACATCTTCTACTGTCTTATCTGTATTCTCTGTAATTTCTTCTTTTAAAGTCTCTTCTAATGCTTGTTTATTTTCTACATAGCCAATTTCCTCACCAGAAATACTTACTTTATACATTGGTTTATATTTTATTAATATAATCGCGATTATAAACCCTAAAGCTATTATTGTAATGTTAAAAAATTTTAGAAACTCTTTTGTATAAAATTTCAGTTTCTTTTTTAAAATAAACTCCACTCTCCTTTATGTTTTTTTACGCGACTAATCTATATTATACTATATATTTTGCCTTTTTTCAAACTTTGTATACATAATCTTAGATAAAAAATTTAAATTATCTTTAATTTTTATTCATCATTTTTCCATATTATAACTTTTTCTTTCATAATCTCTTTTTTGCTCATTTTTTCTTGATTTTACATATATTTCTAACAATGAATCATATTTTTAGCTTTTAAGTAGGAAATTCTTGACATTTTAGCTTTATTATTATATAGTATTCTCATAGACTATATAGTAAACATATACTCTATATTTGTTTTGTAATAAAATTTAGGAAGGTGATATATATGGCATTAGATTATACAATTATTGGTCAAAGAATCAAACAAGCAAGGCTTGCTAAAAACTATACGCAAGAAGAACTATCTGAAAAAATAGATGTTTCTGTTGCATTTTTAAGTAGAGTAGAAAGAGGAAATTCTCATATCAATTTGAAAAGACTAACACAACTTTGTAACTTATTAGATGTTTCAGAAGGCTATATTTTAAGTGGTACTTCTAGTGATTCAGAAAATTATTTGTCAAAAGAATTTTCTGACTTATTAAGTAGTTGCCCTGCACACAAACAAAGATTAATTTATAAAATTGCAAAAATCATTGCAGAATCTGAATAAAATCCTATGAAAAAACCAATATAAAAAATATTGGTTTTTTGTTGCATTTACAACAGCTTTTTTTATTTTTTATGAATATGATAAGTTTACAATTAATATTACTAAAGATCTTATTTATTAAAAACAAAGGATAATTTTGTCATTTTAAGAAAATTATTGTCATTTTTGATTGATTATATTTTATGAATATGGTATTATATTATGTGGTCAAAATGATAATAATAATGTAAAAGAGAAAAAAATTAAATAAATTTATCTTTAACCATTATTAATTGTATTTAATTTTATTTCTTAATTAAGGAGGTTTTTTAATATTATGAAATTTGAGCAATGGAATGGATTTGAAAAAGGTGATTGGCAAAGTGAAATTAATGTAAGAGATTTCATTCAAAGAAACTATACACCTTATGAAGGAGATTCAACATTTTTGGCTGGACCTACAGAAAAAACAAAAAAATTATGGGATGAAGTATTAGAACTTTATAAAAAAGAAAAAGCTTCTAAAGGTGGTGTACTTGATATAGATACAAAAACAGTTTCTAATGTTAATGCTTATGAAGCTGGATATATTGATAAAGATTTAGAAGAAATTGTAGGACTTCAAACAGATGCTCCTTTAAAAAGAGCCATTATGCCTTATGGTGGAATTCGTATTGTAGAAAAAGCCTGTGAAGCTTATGACAGAAAAGTAGATGATGAAGTAGAAGAAATTTTCCACAAATATAGAAAAACACACAATGATGGTGTATTTAGTGTTTATACACCAGATATTAGAGCTGCTAGAAGTTCTCACTTACTTACTGGATTACCAGATGGATATGGTAGAGGAAGAATTATTGGTGATTACAGAAGAGTTGCACTTTATGGTGTTGATGTATTAATCGAAGAAAAGAAAAAAGATTTAGACATATTAAACGTAGATTGTTTAACTGAAGAAGTTATTCGTGAGAGAGAAGAAATTAGTGAACAAATCAAAGCTTTAAATGAATTAAAAGCAATGGCTTCAAGATATGGATTTGATATTTCTAAACCTGCCAATAACAGTAAAGAAGCTGTTCAATGGTTATACTTTGGATATTTAGGTGCTGTAAAATCTCAAGATGGTGCAGCTATGAGTCTTGGTAGAACTTCTACTTTCTTAGATATCTATTTTGAAAGAGATTTAGAAAATGGATCAATTACAGAAGAAGAAGTTCAAGAAATTATGGATCATTTTGTTATGAAATTAAGATTAGTTCGTTTCTTAAGAACACCTGAATACAACGAATTATTCAGTGGTGACCCAGTATGGGTAACAGAAAGTATTGGTGGTATGGGAATTGATGGAAGAACTTTAGTTACAAAAAACTCTTTTAGAATTCTTCATACACTAGAAAATTTAGGACCAGCTCCAGAACCAAACCTAACTGTTTTATGGTCTGTAAATTTACCAGATGGATTTAAAAGATATACAACAGACTTATCTATCAGAACATCTTCTATTCAATATGAAAGTGATGATTTAATGAGAATCACATTAGGAGATGATTATGGAATTGCTTGCTGTGTTTCTCCAATGAAAATTGGTAAACAAATGCAATTCTTTGGTGCAAGAGCAAACTTAGCAAAAACTTTATTATATGCTATCAATGGTGGTAGAGACGAAATGTCTGGAAAACAAGTTACTCCAAAATTTGCTCCAATTACTTCTGAATATTTAGATTATGATGAAGTTATGGAAAAATTCAATCAAATGATGGATTATGTAGCTAAAATCTATATTAAAGCATTAAATGCTATCCACTATATGCATGACAAATATTGTTATGAAGCAATTGAAATGGCTCTTCATGATAAAGATATCATAAGAACAATGGCTTGTGGTATTGCTGGTTTATCTGTTGTTGCTGATTCACTTTCTGCAATCAAATATGCAAAAGTAAAAGTTATCAGAGATGAAACTGGACTAGCTACCGACTATGAAATAGAAGGAGATTTCCCTAAATTTGGTAATGATGACGAAAGAGTAGATAGTATTGCAGTTGATATTGTTAAAACATTTATGAATAAATTAAGAAGATATCCAACTTATAGAAATTCTAAACATACATTATCTATTCTTACTATCACATCAAATGTCGTTTATGGAAAAGCTACAGGAAATACTCCTGATGGAAGAAGAATGGGAGCTCCATTCGGACCTGGTGCAAACCCATTACACGGAAGAGATACCAATGGTGCTTTAGCTGTTATGAATTCTATAGCAAAACTACCATTTGATTCTGCAGAAGATGGAATTTCATATACATTCTCAATCACACCTAAAACATTAGGAAAAGATGAAGATACAAGAGTAACAAACTTAGTCAATATGCTAGATGGATATTTCAGACAAACAGGACATCATATTAATGTTAATGTTTTTGATAGAAGTCTATTAGAAGATGCTATGGAACATCCAGAAAATTATCCTCAATTAACTATTAGGGTATCTGGATATGCCGTAAACTTCACAAAATTAACAAGAGAACAACAATTAGATGTTATTAATAGAACAATTCATGAAAGAATTTAATTATTTAAGGGATTGAAGGACACTCCTTTAATCCCTATTTTTCTGATGATTAAATCTATTATTTTAAGGAGCTATTATGGAAAACGATAAAAATATACAAGATAATGAAAAAGATTTAAGATATTATGCCAAAGTACATTCTATAGAAACTTTTGGAGCTGTTGATGGACCGGGAATTCGTTTTGTTTTATTTCTTCAAGGTTGCCATCTACAATGTAAATATTGTCACAATCGTGATACTTGGGATATGAAAGAAGGAAAATATCAATCTGTTGATGATATCTATAAGATGATTTTAAAATATAAAAATTATATTACTCCAAATGGAGGTGTCACCATTTCTGGCGGAGAACCTTTATTGCAAGTAAAATTCTTAATTGAATTATTTACCAAATTGAAAAAGAAAAAAATTCATACTTGTATCGATACTTCTGGAATGGTAGCATTAACTGATGATATTAAGTATTTGTTAACATTAACCGACTTAGTTCTTTTAGATATTAAACATATTGATAGTGAAAAATGTAAGGATTTAGTTGGTTTTGATAATAAACTAGAATTAGCATTTGCAAAATATTTAAGTGATAATCATATACCAATATGGATCAGACAAGTATTGGTTCCGGGGTTTACAGATGATGAAAACGACTTACGAAAACTTAAAGATTTTATTTCTTCTTTAAATACTGTTGAAAAGGTAGAAATTTTACCTTACCATAGTATTGGTAAATACAAATGGACTAAACTAGGACTTAAATATGATTTAGAAAATATTAAAGATGCAACTAGTGATGATGTGAAACGAGCAAAAGCCATTTTAGGAATCAGCTAATGTCCAATTGGGGACGTTTCTATTTGGGACATTTTTATGTAAAGTTTCATCTATAAAAATACTATATAATAAAAATTTATTACATTCCTCGGCTAACATTACATCATAAAGAAAAATTAAAGGTATCTAATAGGCACCTCTCAAAATCAAGTTTTGAGATTCTCCTATTAGATACCTTAATTTTTTCTAATATGATTTCATTCACATTCGTCATTTCATAAATTTTTATTATATAGTATTTTTATGCTAAATTATATTTTAAATGTCCCAAACAGAAACGTCCCCAATTGGACAACATTACATTCCTAATAATTTTAATTCTATATTTTCCATTTTGTATTTTCCATCAACTAATTTGAATTCTACTAGTGTATCTTCTAAAGTTTCTTTATTTTGTCTTAAATCTGTTGTAAAGTATAATTTAATTTGAGAAATTTCTAATTGATTTGCTACTATTTCTTTAAATGTTTCAGCCATATGTTTTTCATCTTCACAAATTAGAATTAATTGTGGCATACCACTAAATCCGGAATCTCCCGGAACATAATTTTCATAAAATTCCTTATATAGTCTCATTCTTTCAACTAATTTCTTTTTCCAATCTGGTTCTCTTCTAATAACTTCAAACACAAATTGAATTGATTTTCCGTTTTTTGTAAGTTTAACTGCTCCACCACTTGCCTTAAATAACTTTCCTGAAACTTTTGCAGTTATCGCTGGTTTTACAATATAACTGTCAAATGCTTTTACTTTTCTTAAATAAGCAATTAAAGTTTGATTTCCAGCCAATCTTTTTTTAATCATTGGTACTGGTTTTGTATTATCTGATGGTTGCCATTTACAATCAATTTCTTTAGAATTCAATAAATATTTTCCCATTTTTTCTAAACAGTAAATTCTATAAATTCCTTTTCCTTCATCAGAAGTAAAATAATATCTTGTTAAAATTTTAGACTTTACTAGTTGATCTAATTTATTATTCAATTTATCTTGTGATTTTGGATCAATTCCTTTTATTTCAAGCATTTGATACAATTGTCTTGATGTAATAAATTCAAATTCATTTACTAAGTCTAAAATTGCAAAATGGATTTCATTAATATGTCCAATATTAATCTTATGTACGATTTGATTCATTGACACATACCCATCTTTTCCATCAAAAGTTTTTATTTCACCTTCTCTTATGGCAAATGGAGATACTTGTGCCTTGATTTCATTATCTTCTACCATTTTTGTTTCCCCCTTATAAATTTAGAATTATCTATATTTTTAAATTATAAACTAAAATTTATTTATTTTTCTATCAAGAGTTTTACTTTCTTTTTTTCATTATCTATTCTTTTAATAAATACATTTACTCTTTGTCCATATGAATAGCCCTCAGAATATTCTGCCATTCCTACTAAATTGGGAGTCAATTCTATAAAAATTCCATTTTTATTTTTTTCAGTTTCTCGTATAATTCCCTCCACTTTCATACCTGAAACAAATTTTTTAGCATTTTCTTCCCATGTTCCCAAGGTTTCCTTATACGATAAATTGACTTTTCCTGTGTATCTATCTATAGATTTTACCACAACATTGACCTTTTGTCCAATTTTTAGCCTCTCATATGGTGTTTTTATTCTTGCAACAGACAAATCTTCTATATGTGCCAGCCCAACAATGCCTCCTCCAATTTCAATAAAAGCCCCATATGGCCTAATGTTTTTTACAATACCTGTTACATGCTCTCCAACTTGCATATTATTTTTTATATATTTCAAAGCTTCCTGTTGAACACTTTTACGAGATAATAACACTCTATTGTCATTTTCAATATTTTCTATTTTAAATTGTACATATTTATGTACTTTTCCCGTACATAGCCTTTCATCCGGTATACCTTCTTTAATATCTTCTACTTCACATCTTGGAATAATTCCCTCTATATCATTTCCCAATTGAATATGTAAATCATATTTCTCATCACAACTTTGTACAATCCCTTGTACTGTCTTATTTTCTTGCTGATATTCCTGTATTTTTTGTATATCTAATTTTTCTATTTCTTCATTCCAACCTTCTGGTACAAATCGAAATGTATTCATTTGTTTTCTCCTTCATCTTATGTGTTTTAGCTTATTATATAGTTTATTAAAAATTTTTTCAATGCTTTTTTATATTTTTAATCAAAATAACTACTAATTTCTTCTAACCCCTCAAAGTTCTTTTGTCTACAAATATCATACACAACAATAGAAACAGAATTTGATAAGTTTAGTGAACGCAAAGTTGGTCTCATTGGAATTCGAATTGTTTTATCTATATATTTTTGTAAAATATCTTCTGGTAACCCTTTTGTTTCTTTTCCAAACAATACAAAAATTTCTTCCATATTTTTAAAATTCGGCTCTGAATAGACATGTTTTCCTTTTGTTGTTACAAAAAACATATTATTTTCTTCTGGCTTATATGTATTTAAAAATTCTTTAAATGATATATGTTCTTCTATATCTAACTTATCCCAATAATCTAAACCTGCTCTTTTTACAGCTTTTTCCGAAATACTAAATCCTAAAGGATGTACCAAATGTAATTTAGCTCCAATTGCAGCACAAGTTCTTGCAATATTTCCCGTGTTTTGAGGTATTTCTGGTTCTACTAATACAACATGTAATTTCATTTCTAGATCTCCTTTTCTTTAAATTTGTCCATTTTGTTTCATTTTGCTTTTTAGCAATATGCCTATTTTTTCTAATTTTTCAATGCTGTAATTGGCAACACATAAATTCCATCTGGCCTTTTTACTACTGCATCATATAGTCCACAAATGATACACATAAATTTGGGTTTCACTTCTACTGCACCATAAAATTTTTTCAAATTTCTAGCAGCCTCTTCTTCTTGATTTGAACCTAATTTTATTTCTATTGCTCCATATTCCCCATCTGCAATTTCAACTATAGCATCCACTTCAAGTCCGCTGATATTTTCTCTATAATGGTATAGTTTTGCATCTAAACTTTCTGCATATATTCTTAAATCTCTTTCACATAATGCTTCAAAATAAAATCCAAAAGTTTCTAAATCATTCATTAACTTATCTGGCGTTATATTCAGAATTGCACATCCTAAAGACTGATCAATAAAATGTCTTTTGGCTAATTTTCCTACATTAGCTCTTGAACGTATTTTATACATATATGAATTTTGATTTTCTATCAAATGTAATTTATTTAATATATCTAGATAATCTGCAACGGTATTTCTACTAACATTTAATTCTTCTTCAGTCACATTATCCCCAATATCTTTTACTAAAACACTATTTGTTGAAATTGTACTTTCATTTCTGGCAAGTGACCTTAAAAGCATTTCCATTTTATTTTTATCTCTTTTTACTCCATCTATTTCTGAAATATCCTTATCTAATACTGCCTCTAAATAACTTCTTGTTATTCTTCTTGCTCCTTCTATACTTGAATCTATGGTTTCTGGCCATCCACCTCTTACAATTAGATTTGCAAGTGTTTTTAGTTCTGTCTTTTTTACTAATGTATTTTGTACTTTTCCTTCAAATAAATCCTTTAAAGATACTTCCCCTGTCGAATCTCCTGATTCATATAAAGACATCGTATACATTTTCATCTTGCAAATCCTACCAGCCCCTGAATGGTGAATTTGTGTTGTTACAGGTGTTGCAGAACCTGTTAATATATATTTTCCCTTTTCTTTATCTTGGTCACACTGAAATCTTATAGCATCCCATACAGCTGGAACTTCTTGCCATTCATCTATTAGTTCTGGCTTTTCTTTATTTAGAATTAAATTTACATCCATCTCGGCTAGATGTTTTTCTCTAAAATTATCTGCCGTATTGTTTAAATGTACTACACTATTTGCGTGATTTAATGCTGTTCAAGTTTTTCCACACCATTTTAGACCTTCAATACTAATTACTCTAAATATTTTTAGATTTTCTTCTATCGTTTTATCTATCAATCTTTCACGATATCCTTTTTTGGTTAAATTCATATGATTACCTCACATTTATATTTTATCATAAATGTTTATTTTTACCAATCTTATTGTGCATTTTTTAAATGTTTTGTTGTGCATTTTTTTGTAATTTTATTATGCAAATTTATTTAGTTTCATTATGTAATTTTTGCAATCTCATGATATTTTTTTATTTAGATGGAACTATTTAAAACGTTCTCAATGTCATTAATTTTAGTTATAACATTGAGAACGTCCTTATGATTTCATTTTTTGTCTAACATATTCATATAATATGATACCTGTTGCAACAGAAGCATTTAAACTTTCTGTTTTTCCAAGCATTGGGATTTTTATTTTTTTATCTGCTAGTTTTTGTATCTTTTCTTCTACTCCATTTGCTTCATTTCCAATGACAATGACCTTTTTCTTATAATCTATATCATAGATGCTATTTTCCGTTTGCAATGATGTGACAACAATTTCAAATTTGTGCTTCTGAATTTCTTTTAATGTCTTTTCTAAGTCTTCGCATTCTATGATTTTTACTCTAAATATAGCTCCCATCGTTGAACGTACTACTTTGGGATTATAACTGTCTGCTGTTCCCTTTGATACTAAAATTTGATTAATTCCTATACTATCTACTGTTCTTAAAATCGTTCCTAAGTTTCCCGGATCTTGAATGTCATCTAAGGCTATTATGATATCTTGGTTATAATCAATTTCTTCACTACCAGCAACTGCTGACTTCATTGCGTTTTTTTCTACAATGGCTAATATTCCTTGTGGATTTGTGACATCTGTCAAACTTTCGAATAATTTGCTTGTAACATAGACACATTCTTGTTTTGCTATCTCATACATTAAGTCTTTAGGAATATTCGATGTTTTTTCACAATCATCACAAATAACGACCTGTTTAATTTTTGCTTTCTCATTAATGGCTTCTTCTATAATTTTAATACCTTCAATGATATATTCATTGTTCAATTCTCTATATTTTTTATCTTTTAATTTTTTGATGTGTTTGATAAATTCATTATCTTTACTTGATATTACTTGCATAAATGCCTCCAGTCTTATAACACACCCTATACTGTGAAATCAAGGAAATGTGTTTTTTATTGCTCTTTAATAAATATAATTTCCATTTTTATAAATTTTATGATATTTCTATTTCATTTCAATCAATTCGTATTCAGAACTTCCTAAACCAATTTTTTCTCCATGTTCAATTTGACTTTCCCAATTGGTATCTGGATGATTGATATGGAAATGGTCATGTCCTTCTACTTTTTTCTTAATGTTTTCACCTAATGCACTATTTTGAAATACTTCTTGTTTGTTTACTAAATCTGCACAAGCTTTATCTAATGCGACCATATCAAATGAAGCTAACATTCCAATATTTGGAACAATTGGTGCATCATTTTCTGCATGACAATCACAGTTTGGTGAAACATCACAAATTAAACTAATATGAAATTGTGGTCTATCTTTTACAACTGCTAATGCATATTCTGCCATCTTTTTGTTTAAGATATCTGCTGCTTCATCATTTGGTGATTTAATCGCATCAAAATTACAAATCCCAATACATCTACCACATCCAACACATTTATTATGGTCAATCACTGCTTTTCCTTCTTCGTTATATGAAATGGCATCATGTGCACAAATTTTGATACATTGTTTACATTTTTTACATTTTTCTAAAAGAACTTCTGGTTTACCACTACTATGCATTTCCATTTTTCCAGCTCTTGAACCACATCCCATTCCAATATTTTTAATAGCTCCTCCAAAACCTGTTCCTTCATGTCCTTTAAAATGGTTTAAAGATATGACAATATCTGCATCCATAATGGCTCTTCCAATTTTTGCAGTTTTAACATATTCTCCATCAATATCTACATATGCCTCATCTGTTCCTTTTAGTCCATCTGCAATAATCACATGACAACCTGTTGAAAATGGACTAAATCCATTGACATATGCTGCATCTAAATGATCAATAGCATTTTTTCTTCCTCCAACATATAAGGTATTGCAATCTGTTAGAAATGGTTTTCCTCCTAGTTTTTTTACGAGATCTGCAACGACTTTAGCATAGTTTGGTCTTAAATATGCTAGGTTTCCCGGTTCGCCAAAGTGAATTTTGATAGCTACATATTTATTTTGAAAATCAATATTTTCAATTCCCGCTTTTTTCATTAATTTTTCTAATTTTTGTAATAAGTTATATCCCGGTCTTGCTCTAAAATCTGTAAAATATACTTTTGATTTTTCCATAATATTCCCTCTTTCTTTATTTTATTATATTGATATTTTAGATAAAGTTATTCTTATTTTTATTTTCAGCTCTGCCATTACTCTGTCATAACTCTGCCAATTTATATTTCTTATAATAAACAAATTGGCACATCCTTAACGTTTATAAATATGGTCACATATAGTACATATGCATAAAAAACAACCATACTTTAGCTTTGTATGATTGTATTTTATAACTTTTTTTGAAATTTAGCAATATCTTTCTTGTAATGATATGAGATTGAATCATAAATAATTGTTGACTTTATTCTAATTTGTATAACTAAATTGTCAAATGTATTAATTATTTATAACATGTTTAAACTTAACTTGTTTAACCACTTACATTCAAATCAAGAGCTTCTTACGAAGCTTCTCTCAGTTTGAATATTAACACGTTATTTACATAACGTGTTCTCTTGTTTCTAATTTTTTACAAAATTAGAAAGTCGTGCTCAGTCGAACAGAGTGGCTGCTATTCACAAGGGTGTTTCCGAAAAAACCATCATCGAAGCCCGCGATATCCGCGCTGTTCGTATCGACCTGTGAAGAAGACCAGTAACAAATGCTAAGACCATAGCTTGAATAATAGCTGGTTATTCCTAATTCTTCCGCAAAAGCTGACCATTCTCCTCCAGATGGGACAAACCATCCACTTGCTACTTCAGTTTGTATCAATCCCCACATGTCATTGTCATTTTGTTCTCCATATCCTCCATCACTACCATTATTCCATTTTGTAATCATTGCTTCAGTATTTGCTTTCCCTGTTCCAAAATCTTCAGATGTCGTTGTATCATAATCATTCATCATATTTCCATAAGCGCTATAATACCAATAATGTGTATTTGCATCAATATCTGATAATGCCATTACATAAAATCTAGGCTCTCCACTTCCTGTTGGTGATAGCACATCTTTTATTCCGAAATCTCCTTCATAATCTGTCTTACTTATATAATAATCTTTTAGTCCACTTTCTACTTTTGGAATATCATAATCTGTCCATTGTCCATCTCCTGTATTTCCTACTGCTAAATCTGCATAGATAATTCCATCTACTGTTCCATCTCCCTCAAGGTCTGCATAATATCCTACATATGATTCTGTTTTAGAAATAACTTCTTGTGTTTCTCCTAAATTTCCATTATATATTTCTGATACTGCTATTTCATGATTTCCATATTCATCTTTTGTTGTAAATACATCATCTATGGTAAAATCTTCTGACACATCATCAAAATATTTATCTAATACAGTTTTTAATTCTCCTTTTGTGATATTTCCATCTTTCTTGTCTGCCTGTATTCCTAATATGTCTGTTTGTGCTTGTTCTATTACATTTGCTTTTTCTGTCCTTTCTGCTGCATCACTTGCTCTTGTTAATATTCCATTTTCTCCTGTTAATGTGGCAATGGTTACACCGGCTAATATTAACAAGACTATGATAGTTATAACTAACGCAATCAATGTAATACCATTATTCTTTTTGATTATCTTTTTCATCTCAAATGTTTGTTTTTTCTTCATTTGCTTTTCTCCCTTTCCTTTCTATATTTTCTTTTGCAATTAATCATTACTTTTTACTTTTAGCATATATCTTTTTTTTACTATAAGCTATTATTCTCTTTCAAGTATTTTTCACAATTTATTTTATCATTTATTATTTATTTGTCAACTCTTTTGAGTTAATCTTTTTCTTCTTTATTTGCTATACTTTTTTTGGTGATTATTTTATGTATTTAAGTATGGCTGTAAGAAAAAGAATTTATGAACTTTGTGATGAAAGAAATATAACCATTAATAGACTTTGTACAATTTCTGGTATTACACAATCTACTCTTGCCAATATCAATTCTAGGCAAAATGCAAATTTGAACATCTTGACTATTATGAGAATATGTAGAGGACTTAATATTACTTTACAAGATTTTTTTAATTCGTCTATCTTTAATATTGATAGTTTAGAAGATGACTAAATCTTCTTTTTTCTATTCTTTTTATTTCTTAATACTATTATTTACTTATTTTATATTTAAAATTTGTTTTATGCTTTCTAAAAATTTTTCAATTTTTTTTACTAATTCTTCATAATCTTCCCTTCGAATTGTGTATATTTGCTTCTTTTGCATATACATTATTTTCACATTCATTACAATTTGTATTTCTTCTTGTTTCTGATATGCTTTCTCCTTCTAATTCCAATATTACATCATAACTTTTATCTTTAAATTTATACCTTCCATCTTCAATTTCATCATAAACTATTATTCCCAAATTTTTCTCTTTTACTCTATTTTTTATTTTTTCTAAATTTTCTTTAAAGTGTGTACTGAAACACCTACTTTACATACTCCTTTTGCAAAACATGTTCTTTTTAATCCTAATATATGTTCTAATATTATGGCATCTCGACCAACACTATTAAAAAATGCCCCTGTTTTTATCATAATCATTTTATCTGGATTTAGTTTTCGTAAATTTTCAATAAATTCATAAAATTTCATTTGCATTTTTTCTTCTACACCATTTGTTTCATTTCCAATGACAATTACTTTTTTCTTGTTTTTTCAAAATAATCTCTTTATATTTTTCAGAAAATATACGAACTTTTGTTTACTTTTATTGTAAAATGTGATACACTTTAAAAACGAGGTGATAGTATATGAATAACGAAATTCACAACAATATTAAAGAATCTGAAAAAATTTTACAAAATATTAATACTACTGATACTCTTGAATTTTCAAAATGGACCAAAGAAAAAGTTAATTTAAGATACAATGCTGAATTACCTATTTTTCCAATATATAATAATTTTATTTATTGGTGTAATTTGGGAATAAATATCGGAAGTGAACAAAATAAATTAAGACCTGTTCTGATACTAAGAAGTTCAAAGAATTCAACAATTTGTACTATTCTTCCTTTAACTTCTAAAAGATTAAATGATAATTTTTGGTTTCATATTGATTTAGAAAAAATCAACTCTACAATTTTAGTAGAACAACTAAAAGTTATTAGCAAATTAAGACTCACCAATCCTTATAGAAAAAATGGAAATTTAGTTACTATTTCACAAAACGATTGGAGGAATATAAATTCCCAACTTGAAACCTTATATAGATTACGACCATTAAAAAATGAATAAGTTTTTAAAAAATTCTTGACTTTTTTCTAATTAACAGTTAAAATGAATTTAATAAAACATTAGTGTCCGTTCTGAAAGGAACGTAATCATTATTAATCCGATAGTCAAAAGGCTATCGTTTTTTTATTGCATATATTCTTAACTTCATCATATACTATAATTACATTAGTGTCCATAGTTTTATACTATGTAAGTCATTAATATCAACTAAAAGGCATATCTAAGTATAGGTACGCCTTTTAGTTATGAAAATTTTTGTGTTTTTATTCACTTTTATATTTCCCCAAAGTCTTCAAAAATTCAGTCACATCATTTAAAATTTTCACTTCATTATCTGTACCAATCTCTAGTGTAATCATTGGTTTAATACCTGCTGAAAATTTCAATCTGTTTCCATATTCCTTTACAAGTTTTGCGACATCATAAGGAATTTCAGATTCTTCAAATGTAAATACAACAGCTGTTTTCTTACTTGCAATTTTGGATATGTTTAATGCTTTTGCTAAATATTTTATTCTTGCAATATCAATTAAGTTTTCTAATTCTGCTGGCATATTACCAAATCTATCAATAATTTCATCAATGATATTTTGGATATCTTCTTCATCTTTACACAAAGCAATATCTTGATAAATCTCAATTTTTTGATTGGCATCTGAGATATAGTCATCTGGAATATAGCTGGTGACATTTAAGTCTATTTGGATATCTACTTCTGGTTTTATTTCAATTCCTTTCATTTCTTTGATAACTTCATCTAACAAGTTACAATACGTATCATATCCTACTTGTTCTAAATGTCCTGATTGAATTTCTCCAAGCAGACTTCCTGCACCTCTGATTTCTAAATCACGCATCGCAATTTTAAATCCTGATCCAAATTCTGTAAATTCTTTTATAGCTTTTAATCTCTTATCTGCTACTTCTGATAACAATTTATCTCGCTTATATGTGATATATGCATAGGCTTGCCTATCACTTCTTCCTACTCTTCCTCGTATTTGATATAATTGTGCTAATCCCATTCTATCTGCATTTTCAACAATAATCGTATTGGCATTTGGTATATCAATTCCAGATTCCAAGATGGTTGTACAAACTAACACATTGGATTTCTTTTGAATAAAATCATTCATAATTTCTTCAATCTGATTTCCTGACATTTGTCCATGCGCATAAGAAACTTCTGCCTCTGGTACCAATCTTGATATTTCATCTGCTTTTCTTTGAATATTTTCTACATTATTAAAGATGTAAAATACCTGTCCATCTCTTTCTAATTCTTTTGTAATTGCCTCTTTTATAACTTCTCTGTCATATTCCAATACATAAGTTTGCACTGGTCTTCTGTTATGTGGTGGCTCATAAATAACAGACATATCCCTTACTCCCACAATAGACATGTGTAAGGTTCTTGGAATTGGTGTTGCTGTCATGGTTAACACATCCACATTTGTTTTGTATTGTTTGATTTTTTCTTTATCCTTTACACCAAATCGATGCTCTTCATCGATAATTAGTAGTCCTAAATCTTTAAATTCAACATCTTTACTAAGAATTCTATGGGTTCCCACAACAACATCTACTTCGCCTAATTTTAATTTTCTTATTACCTCTTTTTGATATTTTGCAGATTTAAATCTGTTCAATATTTCTACTTTTATTGGATAATCTTTCATTCTTTCTTTAAATTCTTGATATTGTTGTTCTGCTAAAACTGTTGTTGGTGCTAAATATGCCACTTGTTTTTGATCCATAACTGCTTTAAACGCTGCTCTTATCGCTACCTCTGTTTTACCATATCCGACATCACCACATAGTAATCTATCCATTGGCTTTGAATTTTCCATATCTTTTTTAACTTCTTCAATGCAGCGTAATTGGTCATCTGTTTCTTGATATGGAAATTTGGCTTCAAACTCATTTTGCCAAGGGGTATCTTTACTAAAACTAAATCCTTGTGATTTTTCTCTTTTGGCATATAGCTCAATTAACTCTGTTGCAACCTCTCTTAAGTTTTTCTTTACCCTTGTTTTTGTATTTTCCCATTCTTTGCTTCCTAATCGATTGATTTTAGGATTAATTTTATCTCCACCAACATATTTTCGAATCATATCCATTTGGTTTGTTGGTACATACAAGATATCGTCATTTTTATATTTAATTTTAATATAGTCTTTAATCGTCCCGTCTGCCTTAATGGTATTAACACCAATATAGATACCGATTCCATAGGTTTTATGAACCACATAATCTCCTATTTTTAAATCAGCAAATACAACCTTTTCTCCCTCTGTATAGGCAGAATGAGCTACTTTTCTTTTTCTTCTTTCTCCACTAATCAATTCATCTGCAGAAATGACTAATTGATTGATTTCATAGTTTTCAAATCCTGCTGATATTTTTCCAATTCCAATGGTAACAACTTTTTCTACTGTTTTTACCACAATCGTCTTATCTAATTTTTCTTCAATCTTACAAATAACTTCTTCTTTTTCTAGTATTTCTTTTAATTTTTTTGCCTTTTCTTTATTCTCGACTAAAACATAAATACTCTTTTTTTGTTTTAATGCTTCTTTCAATTCTTGGAATAAGTTTTCAATCTCACTTTTATAGAAATTGACTTCTCTATATTCAAAAACATATTTTTCTGCTTGTTTATTAGTTATACTGTCTTGTTTCTCCAAATAGATTAGATTTCTGTTTCCATTTTCTAAAATATCTTCTATTTCTTCATATTCAATTGTATTTTCTAAACTTTGTGGAATGATTTTTTCTTTTTCTACTAAAGCATTGATTAGATTCTTTCTATCTTGTTTAATATTTTCTGTTCTTTGCTCTATTTTTCTTTCTTCATCTAATGCAATAATATATTTGTCTGATAAGTAGTCTAATAATGTAGAGGAATGTGTATAAAAACAATCAAAATATTTGTCAATTTTGCTAATATAGTTTCCACCAATAATTTGCTCTATATCTTCTTCTACAATTTCTTTTTGTGCTTCAGTTACACTTACATTTCTAATATTTTTACATACTTGTTCTATAGATTGTTCTAATATGTATTCATGTGCTGGATAAATCTCTACTTTTTCTAAAGTATTAATTGACCTTTGGCTAACAATGGCAAAATTCCTAATAGAGTCTACTTCATCTCCCCAAAATTCAATTCTTACACCTATTTTGTCAGAAACAGAAATATCTAAAATACCACCTCTAATACTAAATTGACCTCTACCTTCTATTAAGTCACATCTTACATATCCTAGATTTACTAATGCTTTCTTTATATCTTCTAATGAATAGACATCTCCTACTTTGAAATGTAGTAAGTTTTTAAATAACACATCTTTTGGTGGTAATTTTTGCATCAAAGCTTCTATGGTTGTCACAATAATTGGATTTCTTTTTTCTTTAATTTTACTTAATACTTCTATTCTTTCATAAGGTAAGTCTTTACTTTCCGCAATATAGTCATAAGTTACAATTTCTTTTTTGGGAAAGATATCTCCCTTATCCATAAATGCTTTTATATTTTCTGATATTTGTTTTGCTTGAATTTCATTGTATGTAACAATTAAGATTGGTCTTTTTGCATACTCATTGATACTAGCTAATAGTTCTACCATTCCCACGCCAGTTAAGCCCGATAACATGATCGGACTTTTTTCTTTTTCGATTTGATTTACCAATGTTACAAACTTTTGAGATTTTCCAAGCTCTCCTAATATAGTATTCATTTTCTTCTCCTTGTTTGTTTGATTTCTATATTATACTACATTTTTTAATAAATAGAAATAGTTATATAAAAATTTTACTTCTTTAATTTTTTCAATAATTAATTAAATTAGATAAAGTATCAGAATTTATATAAATATGCTTAAAACTTGGTTATATTTCTTTTAGCTTAACTTAAGCCCTATTCATTGAATTTCTAAGCATTTTGTGATATAATTAATATGTTACATTATTTTAATCACTAAAGAGGGAATTTTTCCCTCAAGAAAAAAGGAGGAAATTTTAATGTTACGGTCATTGCTAAACACAGGAATCAGTGCAAATCTTACACACCGACAGTATGCTGAATATGCAAACGAGTTAGCTGTTTTGCAAAGTATATGGGAACGCGACATAAGCATTTTGTCAGAGGCCCACTTTACTTTATTACTTTTAACAAATGGGATTGACGCAAGGTTTATTCCTGAGCCGGTCTGCCAGTATGATTATGATCGAGTTATCTATCATTCTTCAGACCCCAAATTAGGAATTGGTGAGTGTCGGCGTTTAAGCACGGAGGAACCATATCCTATTGGATTAAAATCCATAGCCGATGGCGGTACTGTGCCGTGTTCTATGCTATCTATCTTGAAATATTTTCAAGTAGATGCTTCTTTGTTAGAAGTCGGTAATTTTCTTGTCAAACATGGCTATCGTTCCAAAAGGCATGGTACACGATGGATTGCTATTGACAAGATACTAGAGATTAATTATGGTATTGAAACCACCATTATAACCTCAGTACTTGAGCTTGCCCGTTCGCTATCCCTTGGTCAACCTGTACTTTCAATGGTAAATTCCACGTGGTTGCATAATTCACCAAACAAAAATGGTAATGAGTGCATTATAATATGGAAATTACAGGGCAGTAAAGCAATTATTACAACAACAACCTCTCTCGAGAAGCAGCTGCTCAAAGTAGATTTACAAGATTTGCTTAAACACATTCTCAGAGCATGGTCTTGCAGGAAAATAAGATAACCTCTAACACTAATGCCCCTATTCGTACGAGTAGGGGTATTCTTTTCTTACATCTTCATTACTAATTTATTAAATTTACTGTTGAATATAATTTTCTAGTTTTTTATAAATTTTACTCTTATTACAATTGCACAATGTCCGCATCTTTTATCTTTCCTTCTATATTCTCTTCTTTTTCTTTGACTTTCATATCTTTTTCAGTATCGTAGCATAATAACAAAAATATCGCATATACTAAACATTGTATAAAGGAGAGATTTATTATGAATGATTACCCATTTATTCCCTACTACAATTTTGAAACGGTTTGTAAACAACAACCAATTACATTCCCCCCTCAGCATCAATCAATACAACCCGGCATAGAAAACGAGATGACCCCCCTTCCAATTTTTGATAATCAAAATTATAACCCTAGTGGAAAATTACAAGGAAAGGTCGCAATCATCTCTGGTGGTGATAGTGGAATTGGTAGAGCTGTATCTGTTTTATTTGCTAAAGAAGGTGCAGATATTGTGATTTGTTACTTATCTGAGCATGAAGATGCTAACTATACCAAAAAAGTTATTGAATACTATGGGAGAAAATGTTTATTAATTTCTTGTGATTTGCGAAAGGAAGAATCATCAACTCAAGTTATCAACGAAACTTTAAAAACATTTGGAAAAGTAGATATCTTAGTTAACAACTGTGGCGTTCAATTTCCTCAAAATAGTATATTAGATATTTCAGCAGAACAGTTAAGAAACACATTTGAAACCAATATTTTCTCTTTTTTCTATTTAACCAAAGCTGTACTTCCATATTTAGAAGCTAATTCTAGTATTATTAATACTTCATCTATTACTGCTTTTGATGGAAAGAAAAATTTAATTGATTATTCTGCTACAAAAGGAGCCATTACTGTCTTCACAAAATCTCTAGCTTTATCCTTGGCAGATAATTTAATAAGAGTAAACGCTGTTGCTCCCGGGCCTATTTGGACGCCTCTCATTCCTGCTTCTTTTACCGCAGAAGAAGTTTCTATTTTTGGTACAGAAACACCGCTAAAAAGAGCTGGTCAACCTTTTGAACTTGCACCTGCTTATTTATATTTAGCTTCTGATGATTCTCGATATGTAACTGGTCAAATCCTTCATGTAAATGGTGGTACTATTGTTTAACTAATATTAAATATTTATCTGTTAATTCAAAAAGCAGTCAACTGTATCTTATTTTTATATCTCGTGTTTACAATTCAAGAACAAAGTTATTGCTGATTACTTAATGCTCTTTTAATTAATCATGTAATCCTAAAAAATAAGATAGCCCTTTTAAGTTGACTGCTTTTAACTATTTACATCTTCACTACTAATTTATTAAATTTACTATTGATATAATTTTCTAGTTTCGTCATAAATTCATTTGGTTTGATTTCTTTTTTAGCTACCATATCTAACCCTTTTTCCCAACTAGCTGTTAATTTCGGATTTAACATATCTGGCATAGATTGCATAACAATGTCATAGATATATTCTCCTTTTTGGCTAGGAGTAATAATTTGTGTTTTGTTATTAATTTCTATGTAATTTATTTTTTCTAGTTTTTTTATAATTTCTCCTCTTGTAGCACTTGTTCCAATTCCAGCCCCTTTTATTTGTTCTCTTAATTCCTCTTCTTCGATTAGCTTTCCTGCGTTTTCCATCGCTAGAATAATGGAACCTGAATTATATCTGTTTGGTGGTGAGGTTTCTGCTTCTTTAATTTCAAAATTCTTAATCAATACTTCTTGTCCTTTTTTTAGTTTCTTTAATATTTCTAAATCTGCTGATTTATTTTCACCATTTTTGTTTTCTTCCTCTTTGTTTTCCACATCTTGCTCACCATTTGTGGATTTTTTCTTTTTATTTTCTTTATCTACTGGTTTTAAAATTTCTAAAAATCCTTGATTAATACAAACTCTTCCACTTGTTGTGAAGGTTTCTTTTTTGTCTTTATCCATTTCTACTTCAATCGTTAATTGAATCTTATTATATTCTGCTGGTGGATAAAAAATGGCTAAGAAACGTTTTACAATCACCAAATAAATATCTTTTTGTAATTGTGGTAAACTATTAAAATTTTCATACCCTTGTCCTGTTGGAATAATGGCATAGTGGTCTGTGATTTTACTATCATTTACATACTTTGTTTTTGCTAAATTCGTAGAATATTTTTCTTCTACCATTTTTTTGATATATCCTTGTATCTCTTCATCCTTACAACCTTTTGCAATTCCATTTAAATTTTTATTAATTTCCTTGCTAACTGCTGTTGATAATACCCTTGCATCTGTTCTAGGATAGGTAACCAATTTCTTTTCATATAGATTTTGAATAATCTCCAATGTTTCATCTGGTTTAATTTTAAATCGTTTGGTACATTCATTTTGAATTTCTGCTAAATTAAATAACAATGGTGCATTTTCTTTCTGTTTCGATTTTTTAAGTTCTGTTATCACTGCCTTTTTATTACTCAAACTGACAATAAATTCTTTCGCATCTTTTTCTTTTTTAAATCCTGTTTCATTATATAATTTAGGAGATTCCCATACAGTAGATTTCTCTGTTGCCTTCCAATCTGCTTTAAAAGAAGCTTCCTCCTCTCCAAATTCTCCCATAATTTTATAATACTTTGTTTTGACAAAATTTCGAATTTCTCTTTCACGAGATACAACCATTCCTAATACACAAGTCATAACTCTTCCCACAGAAATAGAAGCTCTATCTTCATGAATATTTTGTGCCAATCTTCTTCCAAATATGATAGATAATAGTCTAGAAAAATTAATTCCAATTAAATAATCTTCCTTTGCTCTTAAATAAGCACTATCTGACAAGCTATCATATTCTGACATATCTTTTGCTTCACGAATGCCTCTTAGAATTTCTTCTTCTGTTTGAGAATCTATCCAAACTCTTTTCATTTTCGCCTTTGGATTTGGCTTTGCCATCATAAACACAAGCCTTTGTATATATTCTCCTTCTCTTCCAGAGTCTCCTGCATTATATATTTCTTCTATATCTTCTCTTTGTAGCAATTGTTGCACAATGTTAAATTGATTTTGCACCTGTGGTATAATTTCATATTTCCATTCTTCTGGAATAAATGGTAGAGTATCTAGTCTCCAAAATTTTAATTTTTCATCGTATTTTTCTGGATAACTCATGGTTACTAAATGACCTACACACCAAGTGATAATCCAATCATTAGATTCTAAATACCCATTTTTTCTACTCGTTGTGATTTTTAATGCTTTTGCAAATTCCATTGCCACAGATGGCTTTTCTGTTATGATTAATTTTTTGCTCAATGTGATCATCCTTTTATTTTTTCTTCTACATATTGATTTAAAAATTTTTGTATTTGTTGCATTTTATGTTTGGTTTCTTCATTTTCAAAGTGAAATCTTTGAAATATTCTATTGATATATTTTTGTTTATATATAATCTCAAAAGAAGCCGAATAATTCATATCAAATAGGAATGCCAACATAACTAATACTTCTATTAATTTTCCTCTTTCTGTAAGTTCATTTCTATTAATTGTTTTCTTTTCATAAATTTTAGATAGAATTTTATTATTAACTATTGACTTGTTAATTTCCTCTATTTCTTTTTCTTTATAAAAAATATCTATTGCTTCATAGAAAATATCTAACTTATCTGCATCTCTTATAATTTTACAAAACATTTCTTGTTTTGGATTTAGACCTTCTTCTATTTTATATTTATTATGATTTTTTATTGCTACATAAATGATATCTTTGTATTTCTCATCCTCTATATATGTTTTTATATAATCATCTTTTTTTAAAATTTTTACTCCTAAATCCCCATGGTCAATACTTTCTCTATCTCTAAATGTACCATATTGAGTAAATTGTTCAAATCTGGCTATATCATGTAGTAAACCTATTAAAGTTGCTATTTGTATTTCTTCATCACTTAGCTTCATTTTTTGAGCTATTTGGCTAGACAAATCTCTAACTCTTAAAGAATGTAATTGTTTTCTTTTTAAATGACTATCTTCCAAGTTAAATTTTTCAGAATATTTTATAAATTCCTTTTCTGCTTTATCTAAATCTATCATTTTGACTAATTCATCCTCTCTTATATATTTCCTTGATCACCTAGTGTTTTCATATATTTTACAACTTTATCATATATTTTTTTATATTGCTCCATAGTTTTTTGATTATGAAATTCAAATCGATTATATATTCTTTCCATATAATTTTGCTCTTTTATGTATTGAATACTATCTGGAAAATTAAAATCAAAAATATACGCAAAATGTCCAACTAATGTATCTACACTTGATTTTTTCTTTCCATAGTCTATTCTTCCTTTTTCCATGAAATCTTTATATATTTCATCTGTAATGATGTCATCTGATAAATCTGCTTTTTCCCAAGCAGTTTCCTTTTTTTCATAAGTTAATATATATAATATATCTATCTTATCACTATCTCCAATAATTTTTATATGTAATAATTCTCGTGTTGTTAAATCATCTGGTATATCTGATCCATTTTTATTATGATTTAAAATTGCTTTTTTAATAATCTCATCATATTGTGTATCTTTTACAAAATTTCTAATAATTCCATCTTTTTGATTAAATAAAATATGTACACCAAATTCTCCATGATTAACACTTTTTTTGTCATTAAATGTATTATATCTTTTAATTTGTTCAAATCTTCCTATATCATGAAGTAATCCAATCAATTCTGCTAATGCCACATCTTCTTTATTTAATTCTAACTTTGTTGCCAACTTCTTTGCAATTTGTGATACTCTTTCTATATGCTCCACTTTTAATTTTATTTTATCATTTTGTATATCATAACTTTTTACATAATCTGCAAATGCTTTTTTAGCCATTAGCATATCAATCATGTTTTTCACCTCGCTTTGCATTCTATCATTTTTTATTTTTTATTTCAAGTGAAAATCCCCTTGCTATAAATTGGCTAAATATCTAGCAAATCTTTATGAATTCGTAATTTTCTCTTGAATCTCGTGCCTTTTTGTTATATAATACGGCTTATATAACATTTGAAAGGACTGATTAGAAGCATGAGTTATAACTTTAAAGAAATTGAAAAAAAATGGCAAGATAAATGGTATGCTGAAGGAACATTTAATGCAAAAGATGACTTCACAATGAAAAAATGGTTTGGATTAATCGAATTTCCATATCCATCAGGTCAAGGACTTCACGTAGGACACCCTAGAAGTTATACTGCATTAGATATCATTGCAAGAAAGAGAAGAATGCAAGGATATAATGTATTATTCCCTATTGGATTTGATGCCTTTGGATTACCAGCTGAAAATTATGCCATTAAAAATCATATTCATCCAAAAATCACTACTGAAAAAAATGTTAATCATTTTAGAGAACAATTGAAGTCAATTGGTTTTTCTTTTGATTGGTCAAGAGAAATTAATACAACTGACCCAGAATATTATAAATGGACACAATGGATTTTTATTCAATTATACAAACATGGATTGGCATATAAAGCAACAATGCCTATTAAATGATGTAGATTATTTAGATAAAATTAAAGCTCAACAAAAAAATTGGATTGGTCGTTCTGAAGGTGCAGAAGTTACCTTTAAAATTGCTGGTTCTGATGAAACTTTAACAGTTTATACAACAAGACCAGATACCTTATTTGGTGCTACCTATATGGTTGTTGCTCCTGAACATCACATAATTGACAAACTTTCTGATAGAATTACCAATATGGATGAAATTGAAGATTATAAACATCAAGCTTCTTTAAAATCTGATTTTGAAAGATCAGAACTAAATAAAGAAAAAACGGGTTGTGAAATAAAAGGAATTAAAGCCATTAATCCATTAACAAATGAAGAAATTCCTATCTGGATTTCTGATTATGTTTTAATTAGTTATGGTACTGGTAGCATTATGGCTGTACCCGGACATGATACACGTGATCATGAATTTGCAAAAAAATTCCATTTACCAATTGTTCAAGTTATTAAACCTGTTGATGAAACAATTAAATGTGATATTGATAAAGAAGCTTTTACAGATGTCGAAACTGGTATCTTAATCAATTCAGGATTTTTAAATGGTTTACCTGTTGTAGATGCTAAGAAAAAAGTAATTGAATTTTTGGAAAGTAATCACATTGGTAAAGAACAAGTAAATTATAAATTACGTGATTGGGTATTTTCTAGACAACGTTATTGGGGTGAACCAATCCCTATGGTTTATTGTGAAAAATGTGGTTGGGTTCCTGAAGTTGAAGATTATGAACCAAGTGAAAATGGTGAATCACCTCTTGCAAGACATACAGAATGGGTAAATACCACTTGTCCTCATTGTGGTGGAAAAGCCAAAAGAGAAACAGATACAATGCCTCAATGGGCTGGTTCTTCTTGGTATTATCTAAGATATATGGATGCACACAATGATAAAGCTTTAGCCTCAAAAGAAGCATTAGAATACTGGTCACCTGTTGATTGGTATAATGGTGGTATGGAGCATACAACACTTCACTTACTATATTCAAGATTTTGGCATAAATTCTTATATGATATTGGTATCGTTCCAACAAAAGAGCCTTATCAAAAACGTACCTCTCATGGAATGATTCTTGGAAGCAATGGAGAAAAAATGTCCAAATCTAAGGGTAATGTTGTTAATCCAGATGATATTGTTAATGAATTTGGTGCAGATGCCTTTAGAGTTTATGAAATGTTTATGGGACCTTTTGATCAAACAGCTCCATGGTCTATGGAAAGTATTAGAGGTTGTGCAAAATTCTTAGATAGAGTTTGGAATCTTCAGACTTTATTAGTAGATGGCGAAGAATATTCTCCAAAATTTGAGAAAGAAATGCATAGAGCTATTAAAAAAGTATCTTCTGATATTGAAGAAATGAAATTTAATACATCTGTTTCAACCTTTATGACTCTAGTAAACGATTTTTACAAAGAAAAAACAATTAATAAAGCAGAATTTAAAACCTTTTTACAACTGTTAAATCCTTTTGCACCACATATGACAGAAGAACTTTGGCAAACTGTATTAGGTGGCACAGAAATGCTAGCATATATGGAATGGCCTAAATATGATGAAGAAAAGACCATTGCAGATGAAATTACTTTACCAATTCAATTTAATGGTAAATTAAAAGCAACGATTACGATTTCTTTAGATGAAGCTGAAGAAAGTGTTAAAGAAAAAGTGCATAAAGCTGTTAGTGATAAATTAGAGGATAAAACGATTGTAAAAGAAATTTATGTTAAAAATAAAATTTATAATATTGTTGTGAAATAATTAATTTATAAAAGCCTATTAGTTATAAAAGCACACTAATAGGCTTTTATGTATTTTGAATTTTTGAATTTAAAATATAAATTTGATGATCATGTTTTTCTAACATTTTTTCACATTTTGTAAGTCTTTTATTTTGTTCTTCAATTTTTTCTGTATTTACTTTAAATGCATCAAACAAAACTGCTAATTTTTCACCATGTTCAACTTCGATTCTAGCAACAGATCCACTAATATTACGCAATTCCTGTTTGATTTCTGGTATTTCTTCCAACTGTTTTTTGATTTCTGGTATTTCTTCCAACTGTTTTTTGATTTTTGGTATCTCTTCCAATTGTTTTTTGATTTTTGGTATCTCTTCCAACTGTTTTTTGATTTTTGGTATCTCTTCCAATTGTTTTTTCATTTCCGGTATGTCTTTCACTTTGTCTTTTGTTTCTTGTAATTCTTTATATATTTTTAAAAGTAAATCTCGATTTGTGTTACTCATTCTTTCCCTCCTTTCTTTTTTTGATATTATATATTCTAAAATCCATCATGTCAACAAAAACATTTCGACAAAATTCTACATTTATATTATCCTTATTTTACGTTTCTCAGTTTTATTCCATTTATCATCAACATTTGTCATTAAACTGTAAAAAAGATTTAATCATATTGAAATATTCTTCATCTTTTCTTATAGTATAATATGGTTAGATAATTATATACTAAGGAGAATTAGAATGAGTATTAAATCTGATTTAAAAAAGGATGGAATTGAAGTAATACAAAAACTTGATACTTTAAAAATAAATTCTATTGCTAAAAATATTGCTTCAAAGCTATGTCAAACATTTCCTTCATATGGATTAAATGAAAATGAGTTATTTATAAAATTATCTAGATTGGATATGTATAGAGCTAAGATGCCTGAAGGAATGGCAGAAGCCAATTACTATTACAAAAATACGTCCATTTATTTTAATGAACACATTCCTGAAGAGGATATGGAAGAATTTGCTATCCATGAATGTATCCATTATCTTCAAGAAATAAAAGATAAAAGAAACTACTTACTAAAAATGGGATTATGTGATTATACAGAATTTAAAATCTATGGATTAGGTTTGAACGAAGCAGCTGTCCAATTAATGTCTTCAAAAGTCATTGGTATTCCTAAAGACTATGTAAAATACTTTGGAATTAGTTTCGAAACAACAAGTCCTTCTTATTATCCTTTAGAATGTTGTTTAGTAAATCAGTTAGCTTTCATTACAGGTGAAGATGTTTTATTTAAGAGTACATTAAATAGTGATGACAATTTTAAAATAAAATTCTCTCAATTAACTTCACCAAAAGCCTTTATGTCTATTCAAAACGCAATTGATGATATTCTTTTTGCAGAGGAAGATATTATTAAATTAAACAATAAAATTGCCTTAGTTGAAGACAGAAATAAAAAAGTCGATGATATGGTTAAGAAAATTGATGATTTAAAAGAAAAAATAAAATTAACGTTTTTAAGAACTCAAAATCTAATTATCTCTAGTTATTTTGATAAAGCTTTTATAAATATAACCAACTTAGAAGAGTTGGAAAATTATAGAAAAAAATTGTATGATATAAAATCTTATTTAGGATTCTCTGAAGGATATACTTTTTTTAATGATTATTATGTTGAGAAAATGTCCCAATTAGAACACAAATATAATATACTAGAAAATGGTGGTATAGAAACTGCTATTAATATTCAGACCAAAACAGAAAGTAAATTTATAACTTTATTCAAAACCATTAAAAAATTCCTTTTAGGAAAATCTTCGGAATCTCAAAAAAACGATATATAAAAATGAAGATACAATCTTTCTGATTTAGAGAATAATATGTGCGAATGAAAGAACATTATAAATTGTTGCATAAAAAAGTAGGAGAATCTCAAACTTGCTTTGAGATTCTCCTACTTTTTTATGTTAGAATTTATTTGGACTGTAATGTTAGCCATATTATTCTCTAAATCAGAAAGATTATATCTTCATTTTGCTATATTTTTTATCATACATTTTGCTGCTTCTCTTCCCGAATTTGCAGCCCATGCAACAGTTCCTTTTATTCCTGCCAAGTCCCCTCCAGAATAAATTTTAGGATTAGAAGTTCTATATTCTTCATCTATCTGTATGTTTCCCCATTTATTTAATTCCAATCCTAAATCTTTTACATACTGTTGTGGTTTTGATCCTAATGCCATAACAATATAGTCTACATCTACTTGATAATTACTATTTTCAATATTGACAGGAGACAACCTGCTTTCTCCTTCTTTTTGAACTAACTTTGTTTTAATTAATTCTACACTTTCTACTTTTTTATCTCCTAATATCCTAACAATATTATTTTGAAAAGCAAATTTCACCCCTTCTGCTTTGGCATCTGCTATTTCCTTTTTTTCTGCTGGCATTTGTTCCTCTGCTCTTCTATAAACTACTGTTACCGTTTCTGCTCCTAATTTATTAATTGTTCTAGCACAATCCATTGCCACATTTCCTCCACCTGTAACAATTACTTTCTTGCCCTTATAATTAGGATGTAAATTATATTCTAATAATTCATTTCCTCCATAAACACCTTCTAAGTTTTCTCCTTCAACTCCCATTTTAGAAGAACAATTTGCACCAATACTTAAAAATATTGCATCATATTCATTTTCTATGTCTTTCAATGTAAAATCTTTTCCAAGTTCTTGACAATATTTTACTTCTATTCCTAAATCCAAAATATCTCTTACTGTATTTTCTACAATTTCTTTTGGTAGTCTAAAATCTGGTATCCCGAACATTAGCAATCCACCTAAATAATCATATTTTTCATATATGGTTACTTTGATACCTTCTTTAGCTAAAAAAGCTGCACAAGTTAGTCCTGCTGGTCCTCCTCCGATTACTGATACTTTTTTATGTATCTTTTCTTCCTTTTGATAACAATCTGATAAATGATATCCTAATTCATGTGCTTTATCAAATGCATATGCTTCTAATTCTCCTATTGAAACAGCTTCTCCTTTTATACCTCTTACGCATGAACCTTGACATTGCTTTTCATGAGGACAAATTCTTCCACATACTCCCGGTAAAACTGTTGTTTCTGATAAAATTTTGTAAGCAGAAAAATATTCTTCTTTTTTTAAAGCTTGAATAAAATCTGGTATTTGGTTATTCAACGGGCATCCTTTTAGAGAACATGGTTTTACTTTACAGTTCAAACAATAATTTACTTTTTCTTCTACTTCTTTTATCACTTTAAAAACCTCTTTTCACTTTTATTAGTTTTCACTTATTTCCAGTTTAATTGAAATTTTTCAAACTGAACAATAACTATTTTTACAACGTTTATCATTTCTTTTTAAATTCTATAAAATATTTTACATTGTTTCTTTATTCTAGTCAATAAAACCGACTGACTATATATAAGAATTATACATAACATATGTCACAGTTTAAACTAAATACTTGGGGACAAATATATAATATAAATAAATGAAATAAATTTGCGTATCTAAATTTGAAGTTAGAAAGAACCAATAAAAATGTGAGGAATGTTCATTTTTAATGAAAGAGTCTCACATTTTTATTGTGTTATTTCTACGAAAATTTAGCTTATACAAATTTGTGAATGATTTTATATTATATATTTGTCCCCAAGTATTTAGTCTGAACTGTAACTAACATATTGTTAGCGTTTAGTATTTCATTTCTTCTACCACTTTTTGTAAGTCCTTTATAAAATCAATTTTTTTAGTCTCATCTCTTAATAATGCTGCTGGATGCCAAGTCGGCATATATTTGATCCCCTTTTTTTCTACCCATTTTCCTCTAGAAGCTGTAATACCATATTCTTTTCCTAAAATATTTTTTAGCGCAACACTTCCCAACAAAACAATAAATTCAGGTTGCACAAGAATTACTTGATTTCTTAAATAATCTAAACAAGCTGTTGCTTCATCTTCTTCTGGATTTCTATTTGCAGGAGGTCTACACTTTACAACATTTGCAATATATACTTCTTTTCTATCAATTCCCAATGTTTCAAATGCTAAATTCATCAATTTTCCTGCTCTTCCAACAAAAGGTTCTCCTAATCTATCCTCATCTGCTCCCGGTCCTTCTCCAATAAACATTAGCTTCGCATCTTTTTTTCCTGTTCCAAATACAATGTGTTGTCTTGTTTTACACAATTTACATTTATTACAATTTTTAATAGATTCTTCTAATTCTTCCCATGTTTTAAACATTTTTACTTACATCCTTTTTACTTAAATTAATTCAATTATTGCAGTTTCTGTATTATAATTTTTCTTTTCAATTCGATAAGAGTGTATGATATCTGAATGGCAAACACTACAAATTCCCGAATCTATAATATTTTCTGGTTTTAAGCCCTCTTTTTGAAGAAGGATTTTATTGATCAAAACAGTATCAATATTCCATTTTGTATTTTCTGTCTTTTCTTCTATAAAATCTGTTAGGTGAATTATTTTCTCACTACTTTCTTCTATATCTATAAATTTAGTATTTTCTAAATCGCTAAATTCATTTTGAAACATGTCTTTTACATCTTTTCCTACTTCAAAATGGCATTTTCTTATACTTGGACATATACAACATATAATATCTTGTGGACAACTACCAAATTCATTAACCATTCTTTGAACTGTTTTTACAGAAATTCTTTGCAACGTTCCTCTCCATCCAGAATGTGTATTTGCAATTATGTGTTTTACTGGATCAAAAAATAATAGTAAGATACAATCTGCATTGGTTGTTGCTAATGCAAAATTCTTTTTATCTGTAATTAATCCATCCTCTATTCCCTCTTCTGCCAAACTAAAATCTGGTTCATTTATATTTACTTTTTTATAAACATTTTTAATAATATCTGTATGATTTTGATTGGCTTGCACAATATGTGTATCATTACTTCCCATACTACTACATAATTTTTTATAAGATTTTTTTGCTAACTGCATTCTTTCTGGTGATGCTAATTTATGGTCTGGCGTTGTCGTTTTAAATCCTATATCTAAACCTAATGCATACGCATGACGAATTACCTCTTCATACTCTAATAATTTTCTAAATTGTAAATATTCTATATCCTTATCTTTTATATGAATCACATTTTTATTTGATAAATCTTTCATAAATCCTTACATAAGATATTCTTTTTTCTAAATATCTTTTTCCCTCCTTTGGACTAACATAGATAAGTATTGTTTATATAAATAAAATCTTATTTTATAATCATATTCTCTTACAAATATTTATTTTACTTCATTTAATTCATCATATTTTCTTTCTTCATTAGAATATTCCTCTGGTTTTAAACCTACTCTTGTTTTCATATATTTTTGCATTAATATATATATAATTGTAAATGCAGTACCTACCACAATCATACAATATACAGTTGCCATTTTATCTAATAAGAATGATGCTAATAATCCTGCTAACATCCTAAATACACTTCTAAATAAATTATATGCTGCAAATATTTTTGTATCAATCTTTTCATTAGAAAAATTTCTAAGATATTTATCAATGATCGTATAAAACATTCCTAATCCAAAATTATATATAAAGAATGATAATATTACAAATATTAATAAAACGATATATGTTTTTGCAGATATCCCAAATATACCAGCCATAATTGTGCTTACTGAAAGTATCATACAAATTGTAAATAAGGACTGATTCCTAAATCTATTATGGAATTGTGCTTGTCTTTTAGAAGCAAAAGCACTTGCTAAACCACCTATTGCTGCAATGATTCCTATGATAAAAGAAGATAGCCCTATATCCTCTTGTAAACTAACATGATATGTTTGTAATATGGATAATAAAGCATATATCAATGAAGCACATAGTATTAAAGCTTTCAATCTTTCTGATTTTAAAATAAACGCAAATCCTTCTTTTACATTTCGCATTTCTACTTTATACATTAACATAGCATTACCCTTTTTCTTTTTCTTAATTGGCTCTATAAAACCAATAGATAAAATTGTAACAATAATTAATACAGCTAATGATAATATAACTGGTAAATATCCATTAATCGTAAATAAAGCACCTGCAATTACCTTCGAAATGGAATTAAATATATAATATCCTGATGCTCCTTTTGCACTAATTTTAGAATATATTTGACTTTTATATCTTGATGGTGGAATTGATTCATTTAATAAACTTGGTTCTGCTACATTTTTTATGGAAAATGACATACTACTAAAAAATTCTGCAACAATTAAATCAAACAAACTTCCACTCATCATGATGATTACCATATAAAGACAACTTAAAATATTTCCTAATATAATACTATTTTTTCTTCCTAGGAATTCTACAATAATATTTGCAGGAATTTGTAAAACAATACTAAAAAATGCATAAAATGTACTTTTTAGCATAACATCTGCCGCACTAATTCCTTTTATTTGTGTTAAAAATAGAAAATCAATTGTATAGAAAAATAAATAATCCCATGCCAATTTTTTATATGTTGGAAATATTCTCATATTGGTCTTTCTCATCATTCGAGTCTCTTCCTTTGTTCCCATCTAAAACCTCCTTTTTCTTTTGTGTCCTTTCTTTATCCTTTTATTTTTCTTTTCATTTTTATCATTATATCATCTTTTGTCAATTTGTGAATATATTGATATGTATTTTCTTTTCTTCTTGGGTCAAACGTACATATTGATTTATATTCACAATATTCACATGGTGTTTTTCCTTCTTTATAATATGGTTTCAAATCAATGTTTCCATCAAAAATTTCTTTTCCAATTTCTTTTATTGTTTGATAAATATATTTTTGTAATATACTAAACTCTTCTTGTTTTACACCATTTGTCCATTTTTCAATTACTTCTCCTGATTTGCTAATTGCTGCTGGAACCATTTTAGAAGTTCCTGTTGTTAGAGAATTATCATTCATTTTAATGATTTTCACATCAGCTACAATTAATCCTTTCATTTTGAAGTTTTTTCTAATTAATTCTTCTATTTCTTCATCTGATATTTTTTTATCTGCTTTTATCATTTGCTCTAATAGTGAGAAATAGAATATTCCTGCAGGAATCAAATCTTCTTCTTTGCATACAGCATCTGCATAAGTTAATAATTGTATTTGCAAACCTGCATACACTTCATTTAAATCTACATTTTTGCTTGAAGATTTATAATCAATAATTCTTAAATAATTTCCATCTTCTTCTTTTGCAATATCAATTCTATCAATTTTACCAGTAATTTCAATTCTTTTTCCATCTTCTAATTCTAATTGGATTGGTTTATATTCTCCTTTTTTATCAAATTCCACTTCTGTTCCTTTAATGGTAAAATCACTATAAATTAATGTTTGAATAATATATTTTAATGCTTTACTGACAATCTTTTTTAATCTTCTTACTAAGATTTTATATTTTACGGTTGCCTTAAAGATGTGGTTTTTTGATAACTCTAAATCTTCATCAATGATTTTAGATACAATTTTTTGAATATCTATTTCTTCTAATTCGGCTAAATTTAAGTCATTTCCATGCACATACTTAAAAAATTCGTCAATAGTTTCATGCATAAATGAACCTGTATTAAAACTTTGAATTTTTAGTTCGTCTTTTGGTTTTACTTTTAACCCATATTGTAAATAATATGAAAATGGACATTTTCTATATTGTTCTAATCTAGATACACTTGTATGTAAAGTATTTCCATATAATTTATCCATATTCTCTTTTTTTAATTTTTTAGGTACATTTGTATATGTTAACCCTTCCATGTCTTGTTCTAATCTTGTATTCCATTTTGGATTTTGTTTATACCAATCATATACTGCATACCATAAATTTGCTATATCTTCTTTATTTTTTAATTGATATAGTTTCTCTAGCAATTCTTCATAGGTAATATCCTGATTTACAATTTCATATTTTTTATGAATGACATCACTTTGCTCTTCTAATTTTGGAAAAATCTTTTTTATTTTATGAATTAAGATAGATGGTCTTAAAGCTTTTCCATCTCCATCTGATGAAGCATAAGACAAATACATCTCTTGTTCAGCAGTTGTTAATACTTTATAAATATTAAAGTTTTCTTCATATAAATTTTCTAATGTTCCATTTGCCAACTCCATACCATCGTTTTTTAATCGTTCTCTATCTGCATCATTTAAAAATCCCTCGTCTTTATTGACACTTGGAAAAACACCATCATTTAGCCCAATAACAAATACAACATCTACTTTATGGCTTCTTGTTCTATCCACATCTCCTAAAGTCACTTGGTCTTGTGTTGCTGGAATTTTACCTAATTCACTATTTTTTAATCCTATTTTTAAAATTTGGCTGTAGGTGTCAATCGTTACCTTATCTTCTTGAAATACCAAAACAATTTCATCTAACACTTCTAAAATAATGTTATAGCTTTCTACATATTCATTGGCTAAATCAATTAACCCATTCTCTTCTAACCATTTTACTTTTTGAGAAATTTTTTCCTCTATATGTTGTTCTTGTAAAAAGGTATAGATTTGTTTTGTAATATTTATTGCTGTCTTTTCTTTATCTATCTTCTTTCTTAAACTCATTAGTGGTTCTATAATTTGTTTTCTAATCTCATTTAGTCTTTCAATTTCTTGTTTTTTAGACTCATCATCCATTTCATATTTGAAATCTTCTTTCCATTTATTTCGTTTGATTCCCCATTTGGTACAATAATTTTCTAATCTGAAGATTTCATCATCTTCTATATCCAAAAAGCCTAATTTAATATAGTTAAACATTGCTTCATTTGTATAATTATTTGTAAAAATTTCAAATATAGAAAGCGCATATTGTACAATAATATTTTGATTCAAGTCCCTTTTTTCATCTATAAATACAGGTATATCATATTTTGCAAAAATACTTCTTACTAACGAAGAATACATATCTATATTTTTTGTAATGATTGCCATATCTTTGTATCTCAAGTTTTTTTCTCTTATCATTTTACAAATTGTTTTTGCTACATTTTCAATCTCTGAATATCTATTCTTTGCTAAAAATAGATGTATGTTTTCCACATTTTTTTCATATTTTGTGGATTTTGTGCTTAATAAATTTTGGCTTAAGGCTTGTAATTCTTGATTTTTTAATCGATATTGTTTTTCTAAATTCACAGGTTCTTCTAGTTTAAAATGATTTTCATCAATGATTCTAATTAGCTTCTTTAGTGTTTGTTTATTTGAATAAAATACATCAGTATCTGGATTTGTCTCCATTTCTAAATTATCAATACACATGGTAATATTGACTTGTTTTGCATATTTTATAAATTGTTTAATTATCTCATATTCTTGTGCTGTAAATCCAGAAAATTCATCAATATAAATAATACCATTTTTTATCCAATCCAAATTTTCTATATTTTTTGCTAAATAATCTAATAAATCTGTTTCTTCAATGTAGTTCTGCGAAATTTGTTCTTCATAATTTTGATAAATCAATCTGATATCTTCTAATTTTGTTTTTAAATATTTATCTTCTAGATTTTGAATTTCTTTATCTAATATATCTAATGTAATTCCATGTTTCTTTAATTCTGTAATACTTTGAATTCCAATTTCTATGTTCTCATCACTTTTCCCTAAAAATTGAAAATTATTTTGATTTTTAGACAATATAGAATAAATTAGCATTGCTTTTCCACATTTTGATAAACTAGTTTTATTTCTTCCCCCAATTTCATTTAATGCTCTATTTGCCATTCTACTAAAAGTAATTACCTCTGCATTCATAACTGCCTTTTCTTTTAAAAATTCCATTAAATTCTTCTCTGCTGTAAATGAAAATTGTTCTGGAGTAATGTAATATATGTTTTCTTCTTTTTCTATTAAATTTGCTATTTCTGAAAAACACAAACTACTTTTTCCTGTTCCTGTTTTTCCATAAATAATTCTCAAGCTCATAAATTTTCTCCTTTACTGTCCAATTGGGGACGTTTCTTTTTGAGACATTTTTATGTAAAGTAAACTTTAATAAACTGTCTCTTAAGTAAATACTAAAAATTTAATTAATTATTTTTATAAACATGAGAACACTTTACATAAAAATGTCTCAAAAAGAAACGTCCCCAATTGGACACTATGCTTCTCTCCTCCAATAGAATAAATATTGTTGTGCTAATCCTGCTAAGTTTCCAAATTTTTCTTGTGCTAATGCCTCTATTTGTTTTTTATTTACTTTTGTTTCATCCTTATTTTGAATATATAAATCATTCATCACTCTTCTTACCCATACGTCTATTGGAAATACTTCCAGACGTTTTAAATCAGAAAATAGTAATATGCAATCTGCAACTTTTGGTCCTACTCCTGAAAGTGTCAATAATTTATTTCTTACCTCTATTGTGTTTTGATTTTTTTCTAAATCCTGTAAATTCACTTTTCCTTCTAATATCATTTTTGTCGTTTCATACATTCTAATATCTCTAAATCCTAAACCTAATTCTCGATATTCTTTTACTGTAACATCTTTTAGTTCTTCTGGTGTTGGGAATGTATAATATATTTTTCCGTTCCATTCTATCTTTTTTCCATATGTTTTTGATAATCTTTCAATAATTCCCTTTATTCTTGGTATATTGTTATTAGCAGATATGATAAAAGAAATAATGGTTTCCCATAGATCTTGATTTAAAATTCTAATTCCTTTACCATATTGAATACTATCTTTCATGTAATTATCAATTTTAGATAAACTTTGTTTTATTTCCTCATAATTCCTATCTAAATCAAAGTATTTCTGTATTTTCTCTTCTAAATTTCCATTTTTACATATACCAGAAAATATATAATCTTGTCCTTCTTTTTTTACATTAACTACATTTTCTTGCCATACACCTGTATAACTTCCGTCTTCTTGTTCATTCCATCGGAAGCATTGTCCACATTCAAATATATCTCTTAAGTCAAAAGTTTGTGGTTTTTTTAATATATATTGCTGTTCTTTCATTTTCTCACTCCTAATTTTGTTAAATTATATCATAGAACAAATCAGAAAGCCATATAATTATACCAATTTTATATTCGTAAAATTGTGCAGCAATTTTTCTGTGCAACATCGTTTTTTATTGAATAGGAAAAATTGATTTTTCCTATTTTAAAAAAATTACTCTACACTTTCGTATAAAGTAATTTTATCATTTTAATTAATCTATCATAAATTCTGTTTTGTAATTACTTTTATTTACTTGATTAATAATTGCTCCCTGCATACCAATTACTAAATCCTTATTGCCATCTAATGTATTATATTTTAATATTGTATAATCTGAATATAAATATTCTATACTACCTCCATCACTATAATATGCTTTTTTACAAAATCCATATTTCTCATCTTGTTTTGCTTGTTCTAAGATATCTTGAACTGTAATTGCCTTACAATTTAAAGCCTCTTTTAAAGAATACACCATATCACCTTCTATTGTAATAGAAACATCTCCCGCAATTGTATAGACTCCAAAATCTAAATTATCAAATTGGTTATTTTCTGCAATTCTTTTTACCCCCATATCTTTTCTACCTATATATGTCAATTCAAATTTCTTTTCATAATTTGAACTCTCTAACGTATACTCACAAATAACAGGTATTTCAGTTACTTCTAGTAAATATGATTCCATAATAACTTGTACTTTGTTATCTTTTATTCTTCTTTTCATATTCCAGTGTAAACTATCATATCTTCCGGTTTCTTTATCATTTACCATTATTTTGTAATATCCATATATTTCTTGATATTCTTCTGAAGTTGCGTTTGCACTTGGTATTTGCTTATTCATTGTATTTGTTTCTTCAGACATTGTTTGTTTGTCATATTTCCCCTGTACAAATTCTATTTTCATATGTTCTTCTTTTTCATCTTCAATTATAGTTATTTGCAAATTACTTGCATTATGATTACTTGCACTATCTATAAATTCATCAATTTTATTTTCATTTTGTACAATTCCATTTTCAATGATAACCTCATCTTGATTTTTATTTTGTTCTTCAATACATTGTACCATTTCTGCTATTGTTTTACCAAACAGTTCCATATGTATTTCTTCAATAGTATCTGTATCTTCATAATATCTTACTTCAACTGTATATCCTAGTCCTTTATAACATTTATCATCAGAATACTTGGCAAAAACAGGCAATTTTCCATTTACAACCTTATAATAGTCTATATATACAATTGTTCCATATCCTAAAATTAATAGAATAATAACGATACAAATAGCAATGATTAGTTTCTTTTTCATGATACCACCTTTTCCCTTCTACTATTTAGACAATTTCTTTTTCCTTTTTAGTTGGTATTTTATGAAAAAAATTATACTTATGATAAAAAATATAATTGAGATACATATCATTCCTATCCCTGTATATAATATTTGATTTTCGTTTGTTTCTTGATCTACAATTGTTTCTTGCTTGATTTCGTCTTCTGGCAATATTGTATTTGTTGATGTTTCATTATTTGTTTCTTCTACTATATTGGTTGTACTATTTTGTTCTGTTCTATTTTCTGACTCACCTTTTGTTGTATTTTCTTCTTGTATAATATCTTGTATTTCTTTATTCTGATCTATATCCTGAACTTCTTCATTATTCATATTATCATCTTCTTGCTGAATTGTATTTTGTATTTCCTCTTTGTTTTCATCAATGGTATCTTCTGTTTGTATCATTTCCTGTTTTTCTTTATACTTTTTTGTATCTATCAAAATCATTTTCATACCAATTATAAAAGTGATGACAAACATTGCCAAACTTCCTAAGAATCCTTTTATTGATTTCAAACTTTTATAATATCTCCATTTAATCGTCCCTATTGGTTCATTTAGTAATTCACTAATTTCTTGAAATGAAAAATCAGATAAAATTTTCAAAGAAACAATTTCCTGTTCCTTTGGATTTAATTTATGAATTAATTTATTGAATTGTATTATATCTTCTATTTTTTTTATTTCATCATTTTTATTTTCTATTTCATGCATGTTGTCTAATGAAATATTTTTTCTTTTTTTCTTTAGAAAATTAAAGGTTTCATTCTTCGTAAGAGTATACATCCATGTCATTGCTTTATCAGATGGCAACTTGCTTTTTTCCATCTGTTGTATCTTAGTAAAAACAATTTGCATAATGTCTTCTGCATCATCTCTATTTTTTACTATAGAAAATGCAATTCCATAAACTTTCTTATGGTATATCTTATATAGCTCTTCCAATCCATTTACATTATCTTTTTTTATTTCTTTAAATATAGAGTTTATTTCTTCACCATTTATTTTTTCCATAATTTTTTCCCTCTTATTTTTATATCATATTACCATGTACTTATTTAATTAGCAAGTTATGATTTTACTTTAGTAAAATTTGTGTGTATTCTGAAAGCAAAACAACGTTCTTAAATAAGAAAAAGTACAAAAGTCTATATGAAACTTCTGTACTTTATTAAGTATATTTTTATTTTCTGTTTATCTTGAAATTTTCCTTTGCATTCCGATTATTTTATATCTTTATATTTTTTATTTTTTACATATAATGCGATAACACATGCAATCGTTACGATTAATATAACCATTGTTACTATTGAACTTCCTGCCTTTGGTAATGGTTTAGTTGCTATTGTATTATCTTTATTTGTTGTATTTCCATTACCAACTGTATTTCCATTTGGATCTTCTTGTCCTCCTAAATAATTAAATACATCTAAGTTGACACCTTGCTCTGAACGAACACCATTGTATATTTCAATATCTTCTACATCATTATAAGTACCATTTTCATTATCCAATATAGAATGTATAAAATAATATTTTCCATTTTCTATTGGATAATCTGCTACTATATTATAGTCTAAACTACTCGTTGTTGTGTCATAAAAACTATCCTCTTTCAAATTTGGTTCTTGTTTTTTTGCATATTCCAATAAGTCTTCATAGGCACTTTCTTTATCTTCACTTAATTTTTTTAGCAAATTTTCATCTGTTACTTCTCCTACATAGAAACGAATTTTTCTTTGTACATTATTATGAAACATCGTACTTCTTGCATTTACTCTTATATTATAATCAGTACCATCATATAATGGATTAATCGTAATTCTATGTCCTAAAGGAGGTAATGGTGGTGTTTCAATTTCTGTTGGTCCATCTATAATTTCATAATTCAAACTTCCCTTTTTCATTTTGGCAACATATACATAGTATTGACCTGCCTTTTCAAAGGCTCCATACAATTTGTTAGCTTCTTCAAATGCAGTTAATGTACTACCTTCCCATGTTTTAGTATTATCATCATAACTAATTGGGAATGATTTTCCTGTTGAACTAAGAAAATCTGATTCTGTAACATCTTGTTCTTGACAAATCATAGCATTATAGATATATTCCTCATTTTCTTCCTCTAATCCTGTTATTGTAAGTTTATACGATGTTGAACTTTCATACTCAGCCTTATATGTAATATCAGCTGCACTTACATAATGATAAGCTCCCATAGCAATTATAAAAAACAATGAAATTAAACCGATTAAGTAAAATTTTTTTAATTTATTCATTTTCTTACCCCTTTCTTTTATATAAATTGTAAATTACGAATAAAAATTATATTTTGACATGATAACTTCTATATATCACAAAGAGACAGGAATATCAGCCTATTATATAGGTTGTCCTGTCATCCTTTATTTTATTCTAATACATTCACTTTACAATTTATAAATTTTACCATTTGTTTTTTCCTTTCATTTGTATGTTCACATTCTTTATACCACTAATTATAAACCCTTGTCAATACATTTGAAAAAACAAATAAAACATCCTTAATTCTAAAAGTAAATTCCAGCGAAGGCTCAATTGGAATTTAGTTTTGGAATTTTCCATGATATAATTATGTTAATACTTTACTTGGGTACAAGGAGGTATTAT
>CAJFRV010000013.1 GCA_904419495.1 uncultured Clostridia bacterium
AATTAAAGGTATCTAATAGGCACCTCTCAAAACAAGATTTGAGATTCTCCTATTAGATACCTTAATTTTTTCTAATATGATTCCATTTACATTCGTCATGTTATAAATTTTTATTATATATTATTTTTATAATTAAAACTTTACATAAAAATGTCCCAAACAGAAACGTCCCCAATTGGACATAATTAGATCCATTCGCCATATTTTTTAATATAAATCTTTTTCGCAAACATAGCTAAAATACAATATAGGAAGGTTACAATAAAGATTAATGCGATATATTGTCCAGCAATTGGAACTAATCCAATGAAACTTCCTAAAGGTGTAAATGGTACAATAATTCCTATTAAAATTAATAAGATAGAAGAGAAATATACCATTTTATGTGCATTACTTTGGATGAAAGGTATTTTGGCAGTTCTTACAATATGCATTCCGACTAAGTTTGAAACGATACTATACGTAAACCAAATGGTTTGGAAAAGAGCAGCTTCTCTAACCCCAAAGATAAACCATAAAGAAGCAAATACAATTAAGTCAAATATAGAACTAACTGGTCCCATAAATAGCATAAAGTGTTTTAAACTTTTGATATCTAGTTTTTTAGGTTTTCTTACAATTTCTGCATCTACATCATCAAAAGGAAGTGTCATTTGTCCAAAGTCATATAATAAACCTTCTACTAATAATTGAATAGGTGTTTCTGGTAAAAATGGTAAAGCAATACTTGCTACAATAACAGATAATACTTCACCAAAGTTAAAACTGGTTGCAAGTTTAATATATTTCATTAAGTTTGCAAATGTTTTTCTTCCTTCAGTAACACCATCTAATAAAACATTTAAATCTTTTTCTAAAAGGATAATATCGGCAGATTCTTTGGCAATATCAACAGCAGTATCAACTGAAATACCAACATCTGAATTTGTTAGAGAAGGACTATCATTAATTCCATCACCCATGTATCCAACAACATTTCCATCTTCCTTTAAAAGTCTTACAATTCTAGCTTTTTGAATAGGAGATAGTTTTGCAAAAATATTATTTTTTCTGATTAATCTAAGGACAGCTACATCAGATAATTTATCTAATTCACTTCCTAAAATGATATGTTTAGATTTGATATTTACTTTATCACAGATACATTTCGTAACTTCAGCATTATCACCTGTTAATACAATAACACGAATGCCAGCTTTATTCATCCTTTCGACAGCTTCTTTGGCACTTTCTTTAGGTGGATCTAAGAAACCAATAAAGCCAATTAATATCATGTTTTTTTCATCTTTAACTTCAAAATCATAATTAGGTTCTGTACTATATTTTTTACAAACTGCAATAACTCTTAAACCTTCTTTATTTAAGTTTTTGCTAATTCTTTGAATATTTTCTTTGATTTCTCTTGTTAATGGTGAAACTTCACCTCTATATTCTACAGAAGTAGAAATATTTAAAATTTCTTCTACGGCACCTTTGGTAATTAATTCATCTTTGCCTTGTTCATTTCTTACAGCAATTGATAAACGTCTACGAGCAAAATCAAATGGGATTTCATCTAGCTTAATATATTTGTGTGTTAATTCAGGCATATTGTATTCAGCGCCACGTTTAATGACAGCTTCATCAATATTACTTCTTAAACCAGTTTGAAGACTTGCATTTAAATATGCATATTTTAAAACTCCAAGATCTTCATCACCTTTTATATCCAAATATTTTTCTAGAACAATTTTATCCTCTGTTAAAGTTCCTGTTTTGTCTGTACATAAAATGTTCATAGCACCAAAATTTTGAATGGCGTCTAGTTTCTTTACAATTGTCTTTTTCTTAGACATTTTGACTGCACCTTTTGATAAACAAGAAGATAGAATAACAGGAAGTAGTAAAGGTGTAATCGCAATAGAAATGGCTACTGCAAAAGTAAAGGCTGTTACAATACTATGTTTTGAGAAATTAAGGATAAACACAACAGGAATGATAATTAGCATAAAACGGATTAATAATCTACTAATACTTTCAATTCCTTTTTGGAAAGCTGTTTTTGGCTTACCAGAAGTTAAGGTATGAGCAATTTTTCCAAAATACGTAGAATCTGCTGTTTTAATAACAACACCTTTTGCACTACCAGAAATAACATTGGTTCCCATAAAACAAATAGTATCTAAATCAGCAATACTATCTAAATCATCTGGGTTCATTTCTGTTTCTACTAATTTTTTTACGGCCTCGGATTCTCCGGTTAAAGAAGATTGCCCAACATATAAATCTGTGGATTCTATAATTCTTAAATCAGCTGGAATCATACTACCAGCAGAAAGAACAACAATATCTCCAAGTGTTACATCCTTAATTGGAATTTGTAGTTCTTTACCATCTCTTATGACATGGCAAGTCGTAGCAACCAATTCTTTTAGCTCGTTTGCAGCTTTATTAGAACGATATTCTTCAAAAAAGTCTAATAAAGTACTGGCAGTTACTAAAATAGCAATAACAATAATATTTGCATAACTAGGTGTTTCTGGTAAGATGACATCTGTGTAACATAGTAACAAAGTAATTCCTAATAAGATTAAATTAAAAGGTGTAAATAAACTTTCTAAAAAGTAATGATACCATCTTTTCGGTTTTGCTTGTCTAATCATATTTGGCCCTAATTGCTTTAGCTTATATTCAGCTTGTTCTGAACTAAGACCAGTTTCTTTAATTTTGTATTTTTCAATAAAATCTTTTTTGGATAGTAAACATTCTTGACCATAAAGTTTTGATACATTTACTTCCTCTTTCGTATTTGCCATGAGTACAATCATCTTCCTTTCTTTTGTTAAAATTTCTTAATCATTATACCACAATAAAATAGAAATAAAACATATTGATAGAAAAATGTAAAAAAAATTTTATTATATATTGTAAAAGTATAAAGGTTTTGTATATAATGAGTTTGAAAAAATAGAAGGAGGTATTTTTATGATTTCAGTTAAAAACTTATTTGATAATGATGATGTAAAAATTATAGAAAGAAAGGGAAATATATCAGTTGTTGAATTTCAAAGAGATGTTAGTGTGAATAAATTAACAGCTATGTCAGAATATTTTGCTGCAAAAATGAATGTTAGAAGAAGACAAGTGGTAATTCAATTGCAAGGGGATGAATATGTAACAAGTGCCGGAGCTATGCAATGGATGGCTGGAAATATAGAGTCTAAAACAAATGTAAAAGGTGTCGGAGATTTCTTAGGAAAAGCCATAAAGGGAAGTGTAACAAGTGAATCAACAGTAAAACCAAAATATCATGGTACAGGATTATTGGCATTGGAACCAACATATAACTATATTTTATTAGAAGATGTTGGCGCATGGAATGGAAGTATGGTATTAGAAGATGGATTATTTTTAGCTTGTGAAGCGAGTTTAAATACCAATGTTGTTATGAGAAGTAATTTATCTTCTGCTGTATTAGGTGGAGAAGGATTATTTAATTTAAAATTATCAGGACAAGGAATTGCAGTTCTAGAAAGTCCAGTTCCAAGAGAAGAATTAATTGAAATAGAATTACAAAATGATCAAATAAAAATAGATGGAAACATGGCAATTGCATGGTCTGATACATTAGATTTTACAGTAGAAAAATCTACAAGAAGCCTATTAGGTTCAGCTGTTGCAGGAGAGGGATTTGTGAATGTATACAGAGGCACAGGAAAAATTTTAATGTCACCAGTAAGACCAGAAGCTGTAAGTAATATTATGACATATAGATCTAAACAATAAAAGAATATGAAATAAAGGAATATTTGAAAAAAAATACTCTAGTCAAAATATTTCTTTATTTTTTACTTTTTTACAACTTTCGACACTTTTTTTAAGTACATTATATATTATTGGAAGTAGTAATACTAGTATAAATGGGATAAAGGGGGATACCAAATGAAAAGTGTTCATGTAGAAAATTTAACAAAAATATATGGAACAGGGGAAAACGAAGTGGTTGCATTAAATCAAGTATCTTTTTCAATAGAAGAAGGAGAATTTGTAGCAATTACAGGAGCCTCTGGCTCAGGAAAATCCACATTATTATATATACTTGCAGGATTAGATAAACCAACTTCTGGAGAGGTTAGTGTAGATCAAATAAATCTTTCTAGTTTATCAGATAATCAATTGTCTAGTTTTCGAAGAAAAAAAGTAGGATTAATTTATCAATTTTATAATCTTATACCAACCTTGACAGTAGAAGAAAATATTGTATTACCAGTACGACTAGATAAAAGAGAACTAAAAAAAGACAGATTAGAAAATTTATTAAAGGTATTTCATTTAGAAAAAAAGAAATATTCGTATCCATCACAATTATCAGGAGGGGAGCAACAAAGAGTAGCGATTGCTAGAAGTTTATTTATGAATCCGATGATTATATTAGCAGATGAGCCAACTGGAAACTTAGATAGTAAAAATTCAAAAGAGGTAATCGCATATTTGAAAAATACAAATAAAAAATACAATAGAACGTTAATTGTTGTTACACATAACATGGAGATTGCTAATGAAGCAGATAGAATAATCGAATTATCTGATGGTAAAATCATATCAGATAGGAAAGTGAGGTAATCTGTATGTTTAAACTAGCAATCAATAATTTGAAAAGACATAAAAAAAGTACATTATTTACCTTTATAGGTCTTGTTCTTATTGCTACTTCTATATTTTCATTAATATTTTTATTATTAAGTTATCGCCAATATCGAGAAAATGCAGAAAGAGAAGAGCAAAATTGGGAAGCGAGATATTCTAATTTACAAAAAAGTGAAATAGACAAGATAAAAAATAATGAAAATGTAAAAGAAGTTAGTATCATCAAAGATAATGGAACAATGGAATATGTGATGGAAGCAAATGTAGCAACTACAGAAAAATTAAAGTTGGTTTCTTATGACGAAAATGCTATGAAAAATATGAATTTAAAAATAAAAGAGGGACGTCTGCCACAAAATGAAAATGAAATAGTTATATCATTGAGCGGAGGAACACAAATTTATTTTGCTCAAAAGGAATATACAATTGGAGATACAATTCTTTTTGAAAACGAACATGCTTCAAAAGAATATACCATTGTAGGAACAGCATATTCTACTATTTATGATGAATCTTATATGTACAATTATACAACTGGAGCTATTACATATTTAAATAATATAGAGGAAAATGCCGTTTATGATGTCTATGTGTTATATAAAAATCCATCTAAGATTTATGAAACAAATGAACAAATCATAACACAAATCGGAGAAGATAAAGAAATCTCTTATAATGAAGAATTACTAAATTATATGTTAGTAGGTGAAAAGAATTCTTCTTTCGAAAAACAATTATATATAGTGGGAGGAATTATACTCACAATTATTATATTGATTTCTTTTATATTTATTTACACGATTTATAGCATATTTTTAAGTAATAGGAAAAAAGAATTTGGAACGCTAAGATCAATAGGTGCTAGTAAAAAACAAATCAGAAAGTTAATATATTCGGAAACATTTATTTTAAATATAGTAACTATTCCAATATCCATATTGATAAGCTCAGGAATTGTATCGATTATCTTAAATGTATGGAATCATAGTATAGAGAAATTAACTGGATCAGCTTTAGCACAGTTTATTGTAAATAATGTTACACAATTTCATTTCGTGATATCGATACCATTTATCATAATAGGAGTGATTTTTATATTGGTTATTACAGCTATATCTGTATGGATACCAATAAGAAATATTAGTAAAATATCTCCACTTGAAGTGATTAGACAAAATCACAATCTGAAAATAAAAAAGGAGCAAAAGCATCAGCATAAATGGGTATTCAAAGTATTTGGTGAAGAAGGATATATAGCATATCAATATATAAGTAAAAATAAAGGAAAAACCATTTCTATAGGTTTAGCAATTATGTTATCTGTTATGGTATTTATTATTGTCAGTAACTATTTAATGAATGTGTATGCACAAACACCAAATGATAATAGAGAATATAATTATTTAACTTATGCAGACAATTTGGAATCATATCAAGATCTTATAACAGATTTAAAAGAAAGAAATTTTGTAGAAAATAACTATACAAAAGAAATATTAGGAGAAACACTTTCTTTAAAGCTGGAAGATGGTGATATACATGCAGAATTAATGAATTTTATGAACTCTAATGTAGTACCATATGCTTTTTATAATATGTATGATGAACAATTGCCTAAATTAGATTGTAATATTTTTACAATTGTAGAGGATAATGAATATGAAAATTTGTTAAAAGAATTGGGATTATCAAACCTAAAGGATGATGAATGTATATTATTAAATCATATAAATCTTCCACAAGTTGGTGATTTTCATTTAACAAATTTTAAAGATGGTGATGAGATTCATTTATTCAATGCCCAATATAGTCAAGAAGAAAGAGAAAATGCACCAGATTTATTTGGAAATGAAGATAACCATTTTGAATATCAATATGAAGCATTACAAGATATTACATTAAAAGCCATTAAGGTGGTAGATTCCTTAGGAAAGTTTGCAAATTATAGTGATTTTAATAGTTTATATAATAAACCGGTTCAAATATTGGTAAATAGGAATACTTTAAATACAATCAAAAGAGAATTGGAAAAGCAATATAAAGAATATGATATACAAACAGCATTGACAGTAGATACGCAATATGAAATGTATATAGAGTCAAGCAATCCATATGAATTAGAGGAATATCTAACTCAAAATAATAATGGTATATCAGTAGGTGTGAATTATCAAGAGGAAATAGATAGTACAAATAATAATCGACTAATTGTGGGATTGGTGTTATATAGCTTTATCATTTTCATAGCTATTGCTTGTATATTAAATATTTTTTGTATTATATATTTTAGCATACAATCTAGAATACAAGAATTTGCCATCTTGAAATCATTAGGAATGAGTAAAAAACAAATGAATAAAATGCTTAACATAGAATGCTTGATGTATAGTGTTATATCGCTAATTATTGGCTTGATATTAGGTGTGAGCATTCATAAAATTATCTATGATGTACAATATAATTTAAGTAATCATTTCATGTATGAATTTTCTGTTTCATTAACAAGTATTGGGGTATGTGTTCTATTTGTTATGTTGGTTGTGTTTATTTCTATGAAAATAGCAAAAAGAAAGATACCATATGAAAATTTAACAGAAATTATAAAAAGAGAAGGTATATAAAAAAATATAGTAAAACTATAAATAGAAATCATATACAAAAGAAAGGAGAAAAAAATGAATATAGCGACAGGTTTATTGATCCCATTTTTAGGCACAACCTTAGGTTCTGCAATGGTATTTTTTATGAAAAACAAAATGAACAAAAAGGTAGAAAAGCTATTATTAGGATTTGCATCTGGTGTGATGATAGCAGCTTCTATTTGGTCATTATTAATGCCTTCTATTGAAATGGCAGAAGAACAACAAAAAATTGCATGGATACCAGCAGCGGTAGGCTTTTTGCTAGGAATGGCATTTTTATTAGTGTTGGATAGTATCATACCACATTTGCATTTAAATACAGAAAAGCCAGAAGGAATAAAGGCTAAGTTAAAGAAATCAACGATGCTTGTTTTTGCAGTAACATTACATAATATTCCAGAAGGAATGGCTGTGGGTGTTGTATTAGCAGGTGCCATGGTAGGAAATGCAGGAATTAGTTTGGCAGGTGCAGTTAGTTTGGCAATTGGTATAGCGATCCAAAACTTTCCAGAGGGGGCTATTATATCAATGCCTCTTAAGAGTGAGGGAATGTCTAAATTAAAAGCATTTATTTATGGGACACTATCTGGAATTGTAGAGCCAATTGCAGCTATTGTGACAATTATATTAACAAATGCGATTGTGCCTATATTACCATATTTATTAGCCTTTGCAGCAGGGGCTATGATATATGTAGTGGTAGAGGAATTAATTCCAGAAGCACAAGAAGGAGAGCATTCTAATATTGGAACAATTGGTGTGGCAATCGGGTTTGTGGTTATGATGATATTAGATGTGGCTTTAGGATAGATTAACATGATTGACAAATTTAGTAAAAAATGATAATATTTTTTTATTGTAACAGTAGGCATTCACAGATAAGGAGGAGCAAATGCAAGGAGTTAAATATGAAAAAATAATTGATTTAACGGAGGATATGATTTGCGAAGACTTAAGAGAACCAATAGGACGGCTTTATGAGAGATATCAGGAAAAAATGAAATTACCGCAATTAGAAAATCCCAGAGAGCAATTAGAGTGCTTGGAGCAAAGAAAGATTGTAACCGGGATGTTGGGTAAGATTCAAGAATTAAATCTTCAAAATGAAGGTGAGAAATTCAGACTTTTTCCTTACCAGCTGGGGATTGAAAATATAAAAGTCAGTATAGAGCTTTTATTAGAGTAGTGAAGAGAGAAAAGGGCTTTTTATGGAAACATAGAATAGCCCTTTTTTCAAATTTATTTTACCTTATTTAATTTTACCATCAGTCCAGCATAACGAATGATAGCTAATGTGACAAAAACTAAAAGGATTTTAAAATACAAAATAGTATTTAAAAAGCTAATACCAAAAAGTATGAAAAATCCAATAATTCTGGAAGCATTTAAATATAATTCAGCAATAACTTGGTGTTCAACAAGATAATCCTGTTTAATCTTTTTTTCATTTTCAATAACATTATATCGTTTTTCTTCAGCATTATTAATCAATAAAATTAAGAAAACACTTGTAATTAAATTATAGATAATCACACTTGTTTTAGAAATATCAAATAATAAAAGTACAACACTTAAAACAGTCATAACAGTACTTACAATCAAAATCTTATTGTTGTTTTTTAATCTTCTTTGAAAGATATAAACTGATAAAATAGAACAACAAGAAAATATAGTGGTTAATATTCCTAAGCTAATGTTAGTTTTAAAAGTCATGACAATCATGATAATAATAAGTGTATCTAAAAGATAATTAACAATTCCTTCATAAAACATAATTTTATAGAAAATGTTTAGTTTCTCATTTTTAGATTCTTTTAAATAGTTAGTAAATTCTTTTAAATTATATGGCTTATTTTTATGAATATCTTTTTCTTTTATTAATAAAGAAAAAGAAAATTGAATAGCTGATAAGATAAGAACCATTGTTGCTACATTAGAAAAAGAGGTAAGTTCAATAGATGTTCCAAAAATAAAAGGGAAAATAATTTGTAAAAAATTTCCTATCATAGATTTATAAGAAACGAATTTATTGGAAACATCATCTGCATATTCATTTACAAGTAAATGACCAGCTGCCCATAAAACACCTTGTACAATACCATAAAAACCACCAAGCCAAATATAATGATAAACAATTTGTTCCTTTAATAGAGCAATTAATAAAATATAAATACAATAAAGAAAAATGCCAAGTCTAAAGATAGGAACTTGCATTCTATTTTTTATCGTTTTTCCTAACACTAAAGTAGAAAGCGCAATACATATAAATGACATAATATAAAATACAGATATAATTGTATAATCATAATTTGTTAAAGTATAGAAATAAGCAACCATAAAGGTATTAATAAACATATATAAAATGTTATTAATTAATAAAGATCCCATTAAACCAACAATACTTTTTTTCTTTTCTTTTTCCATTGTATACCTCTCTTTTTAATATAAATTTTTAATGACAGACTGAAAAAATTGTATCATAAGGTATGAAAAAATAAAAGATTTATGTCGAAACTTTATTTTTTAAAAACTTTATGATATGATGAAAAAAATAAGAAAAATGGTGAAAAAATGGAAATATTAAATCAAATTGTAATAACGGATAATATAAAGTTAATAAGAATAAAACAGAATTTTGATGAAGAAAAATTGAAAGTGCATTTAAAAAAATTAAAAGATAAAGAAATTGAAGATTATTTGGGCTTTTCAGAAAATATAGAAGAGGAAATAGAAGATATAAAAGGAAAAATAGAAAGGAAAACCAATATATATTATGCCATATATAAACAAGATGAATTTATAGGCTGGTTTTATTTATATGACATAAAAGAAAGATATAGACGAGCAAATTTATCATTAGGAATACAAAAAGATATGAGAGGTCATATTTTATCGTTAGATATGGTAAAAAGTTTACTAGAAAACCTATTTTCTATGGGATTTAATCGATTGGGATTGGAAATAGAAGATACAAATGTAAAAAGCTTAAAACTAGCAAAACATTTAGAACAAATAGGATTTCAATATGAAGGAAAACTAAGAGATAATTATGGAGAAAATATCAATAGTCATGTATGGTCTTTATTGAAAAGAGAGTATATAAAATAATAAATGGAGGAACAAATGAAAACAGAATTAAAGTACACAGATAAAAAAGAATTGGCAAAGGCAAGAAGACAAAATGCAAAATTATTTCCAATATATAAGATGTTTTCTTGGGATTTGTTGTTTTTTTATTCTATCGAGTTTTTATTTTATACAATAACCAAAAAGGTAACACCATCAGAAGTTCTAATCATCAATGGATTTTATTTGTTATTTAGAATAGTAATGCAAATACCAGCAGTAGTGATTACTGATTTTCTAGGAAAAAGGAAAAGTATCATACTAGGAAATATCCTGTTAATATTTTATATAGTCATATTAATATTTGGACCGGGAGCAATTAGTATTATTATTGCGGATTTGATTTTTTCATTAGGTTATGATATCAAAACAATTGCAGAATCTAATTTATTATATGATTCTGTTTCTACAAAAGGTGGAGATGGATTATATTCAAAATTAGATGCTAAAGGTGGTAGTTGGTATTATATATTAGATGGAATTGCATCATTAACAGCCGGATATTTGTTTGTCATTAATAATTACATTCCTATATTTATTTGTTTAGGATTTATCATCATATCAACAATATTATCCTTCAAATTTAAAGATATCTATGAAGTAAAAAGAAAGAAGACGAAAAAAATAGAAATAGGAAAAACATTCAAAACTTATGGAAAAGATTTAAAATCTGTTTTTCAATTTATATTAAAATCAAAAAGAATGAAGGCCTTTATATTATTTCAAATTGTATTCTATAGTTTGATAGAAATTATGGATATATATAATAGCAGTTTATTAGTAGAAATAGGAATTGCAGAAGAACAATTTTCAATGATATTTGCAGTGCTAACATTTATTGGAGGAGTTTCTATTACACTAAAGAGAAGAATAGAAAAGAAATTTAAAAATAGAACATTGGCTTTTCTTTCTCTTATGTATATAGGGGCTTGTATTGTGATAGGAATTGTTACAAATGGATATGGAGGAAAATCAATTATACCAATTATTTTGATTATGTTGGCAATTCATAAAATTTGTACATCTATCTGGTATATCTTAGAAGCAAAATATGTAAGAAACTTTACAAAAGAAGAGGTTAGAAACAAAATTACATTTACTTATGAATTTATAGGGGGTATTGCTGCTAGTATATTTTCTATGCTAGGAGGATTATTAATAGATATCATTGATGTAAAACAAGCATTTTTAATTGTAGGGCTATTAGCACTTGCTTGTATGATACTTGTTTTAGACTATATGAGAACAAGATTTGGATTGAAGCCAGAGGAATATAAAAAGGAAGATATAGATTTAGAATAGTAGAAAGTATTTAGAGGAGAAAGAAATGGACCAGAAAAAGCAATTAAAAATATCATTACCCATTGCATTTGAATATCTAGTTAATATATTCATGACATTAGTAGATACAATCGCTGTATCACTTATTGGAACAAAAGAATTAGGTGCGATTGGTGCTATGTCAGTAATTATTAACATCATGCAAATGAGTATACAAACAATAAATGTTACCAATACAGCATTAATAGCAAAAGAATTAGGAGAAAAGAATGAAGATAAGATAAAATTAATTTCCGGAAATTCACTAATTTTAACCATAATGATATCTATCATTACCATTCTAATTATTGTACTTATAAAACCAATATTTCCTGCACTATTCAATGTAGATGCTATATGCAATACATATTTATTTATTAGACTAATGGGATTTATACAAAGCTCTATTGTAACTGTCTTATCTGGACAACAAAGAACTTTAGGAAAACAAGGGAATATATTAGTGTTAAGAATTTTGGCAGTGATATGCAATCTTATTTTAGATATTCTTGTTGTAAAACTAGGATATGGAATAGAAGGAGTTGCCTTTGTAACAATTGCAATAGATACAGTATTAGCAATTTATTTATTAATAAAATCAAATAAAAGTATACAATATAAATTGAATATACCAATTATCAAAAATATCTTTAACTTGTTTAAATGGAATTTTGTAGAAAGAATTGTTACCAGAGTAGATAATTTTGTATTTAATATTTTGGTTTCTAGAATGGGAGAACTAGAATATGCGGTTCATGTTATACTGATTCAAATAAAAGATATTGAAGAAGCCTTTATACAAGGATTTGGAGATGGAATTACGATTAGTGTTGGAGTAGCATCAGGAAAGAAACAAAAAGATTATATGCAGAAAGTAAAACAGACTGCTAAAAAAATCATTACCAAGGTATCGATTATTATACCAATCATTGTTTTGGGAATAGCCTTAGTGGTTATGTACATATCTTTAAGAACATCAGAATTGCAAAGAATATATTATACAGTATTGCCAATTTTATTAATAGCAGCTTATGTGAATATAACGGCTACCTATTATTTTTCTATTATTAGAGGAATACGAGACTTTAAGTTTTTAGCACAAAGAAATTTTGTCAGCTCACTTATTAAAATAATAATTGCTATTATTTTGGCATATACGCCATTAGGAATTATAGGTGTATGGTTATCATATTTAGTATATAATCTTGTTCAAAAATATATGTCTAAAAATCAGTTACAAAAGAAAGAAAAATATGAAGAAGGAGTAACAAATGAAAGCAATTGCGAAATATAAAACAAAGAAGGAAGAAACAAAAGCGAAAAGAAAAAATGCAAAACTATTTCCTATATATAAGATGTTTTCTTGGGATTTGCTATTTTTCTATTCCACACAATATTTGTTTTATACAATGGTAAAAGGAATTACAGCAGGAGAGATATTAAAATTAGATGCATTTTTTCCACTGTTTATCATTGTTATGCAATTACCGGCAGCAATATGTGCAGATTTTTTAGGAAGGAAAAAAAGTTTGGTTATAGGCAATATTATAATGGTTATATATATCTTCTTACTAATTTTACTACCGGGAATGATAGGCATTTTTATAGCTAATATTATATATGCTTTTGGGTATAGTTTGAGAGGTATACAGGCAACAAATATATTATATGATTCAACAGCCACAAAAGGAGGAGAAGGTCTATATCCTAAAATCAATGGAAAAGGAGCAACAGGATATTATATATTAGATGGAATTGCATCACTAACAGCAGGATATTTATTTGTTATTAATGGATATTTACCAATGATAATTTGTTTGATATTTACGATTATAGCAACTATCATTTCAACAAGATTTCAAGATATTTATATTAATCAATTAGAAGAAAATGAGGTTTCAAATAAAATAAAAGAATATAAAGAGGATTTTAAAATATCTATAAAAAATATCATGACTTCTAAAAGATTAAGGGCTTTACTGATTTTTATGGGAATATTTAATGCTTTTATCACCATAACAGGAACATATAGAGGAAATATATTGACAGAACTAGAAGTAAAACCAGAAGTTTTTTCTATGATAAATGCAATATTAACTTTTATAGCTGGTATTGCTACAATATTTCAAGATAAAATACATAAGAAATTTAGAAATAAGAGTTTTGCTTTTTTATCTTTAACTTTTGTAATCAGTATTATTATAATAGGAATCTTGTTATTTACAGGAAGTACTAAGATATTACCAATTATATTAATCTTATTTGCTGTACGAAATATAACCATGTCAAATTATTATGTATTATCAGAAAGATATTCTAAAAATTTTTCAACAGCAAAAACAAGATCAAGAATTTCCTTTGCTACAGAATTTACAACAAATATCATAGAAGCGATTGCAGTATTTTTAGCAGGTATGTTATTAGATGCAACTAATATTAGATTTGCAACCATATTTATTGGATTAGCTTTTTTGATGTTATTTGTACTAGGATTAGATTATATGAGAACAAGAGTTGGACTAAAACCAAAAGAATATGATAAAAAAGATATAGAGTTAGAATAAAGGAGTATAAAATGAACGGAAATAAATTTTCAAAAGAAATATATGGAGATGCTGATGGGATCTATATGAGCTGTCCAGAAGCCATAAGTGAACATTTAGCTGAAAAATTAGCAAAGTATAAAACAGGTGTAGAATTATGTTGTGCATTAGGAATGACGGTTATTCAATTAGCCAAAAAACTAGATTATGTTTATGGAATTGATATGGATACAGAAAGAATTATATCTGCAAAGAAAAATGCACAATTATATGGTGTTCAGAATAAAACAGAATTTATACAAGGAAATGTTTTAGATGAAAAACTTTTAAAAAATATACAAGCAGAAGTTGCCATATTAGATCCAGATTGGAGTGCAGGAAGTAACAAAAAAGAGCATGTGGCAGATTTAGAAATGACACAACCGAGTATAAAGGATATGTTTTATAAAGTAAAAGAACATATAACACATAATTTGGTATTAAGAATTCCGAATACATTTACTTTTGATACATTAAGTGTTTTAGGAAAATGTGAGATTGAAAATATTATATGGGATGATAGAGTTAGGTTTAAATATGCTTTTTTTGCAGATGATATTGTGGAAAATAAAGAAACAGATATGTATTTTACAATATAATGTTAGATAGATAAAAAAATAAAGGAAGAATGAAATGGAACAAAATGTGAAGAAAATAAAAAGAAGTATAAAGGTATTTCCATTATTTGCAGCATTTTCATCAGACTTGATTTTTTTCGTACCAATTGATACTTTATTTTTAACTTTAGTAAAAGGATTAACTGCAAGTCAAATAACGGCTATGACAATGGTATCTTTAGCACTATGTATTGCCTTACAAAAAGTTATATTGAGAATGGTAGAAAAAATAGGGAATATTAAATCTTTAAAATTAGGAGCGCTTATGCTACTAATTGCTTCTGTCATATTAACATTTGGAAGTTCTTTTACAGCTATGCTAGTATATAGATGTTTATATGAAATTGCTTTTATGTTTTTGAATATGTCAAGAATTGTCTTAAAAAATAATTTAACAGCAATCAATAAACAAGATGACTATTATAAAATAAGGAATAGAGCCAAAATATTATATTCCATTATTACCATTATAACAGCATTACTAGCAGGTACATTATTTAATATAAACAATTATTTACCAATGTATTTATCTGTCTTTGTATATATGGTTATGTTAGGAATGTCCTTTATATTTTATGAAGCAAAATTGGAAAATAATGATGATAAACAGGAAGACATAAAAAGGAAGAAGTTAAAAATAACATCTACCATTTTTTTGATTATTTTATCAAATACAGTATTTTATTCTATTATAAAAATGGGACAGAACAATAGTAAATTATTTATGCAATATGATTTCCAAGAATTTTTATCAATTGAAATGGTAACTTACTATATTACAACAATTGTATTTTTATCAAGGTTAGTTAGATTAGCAGGAAATGTAGTGTTTGGAAAGCTATATTTAAAAATAAAGGATAAATTAAGTATTGTATTGTCTGTGTTATTAAGTATGGCATTTTTCTTATTAATTTTAGGACATTTCCTAAGTATAGGGTTTATATATAAAGTGATTATCATGTCATTAGGATTTTTCTTAATATTGGCTATTAGAGATTCTTTTCAAGTATATATAGAAGATATAGCATTAACCATTGCCAATAAAGAAGACCAACAAGAAATGATGATAGATATTGAAGTGTATAGAAAAGTAGGAACATTAATTTTAAGTGCATTATTTACACTAATACTTATGAAATTTGAATTAATCATTATAGAATGTATATTATGCTTACTAGCAATTGTAGAAATAGGAATTAGCTGTAGATTGTGTAAAAAATTATCACAAAATACAGGAAAATAAATTAAAGAATAAAGTATCTTTTTAATGTTATATTGTAATATTGGGTAGATTAGTGTTAAAATAGAAATATATTAATAAATATTGAAAGGAGTCTATATGAAACTTTATATTATAAGACATGGACAAACCAATTGGAATAGAAAAGGCAGAATTCAAGGAAAGACAGATATTGAATTAAACGAAGAAGGAATTGAACAAGCAAAAGAAGCAAGAAAAATTTTAGAAGAGTATCCTATAGATATGATTGTATCTTCTACTTTAAAGAGAGCTAGAAAAACAGCAGAAATTATCAATGAATCCAAAAAAGTACCTATTTTGTTTAAAGAAGCATTAGAAGAAAGAGGATTTGGTGAGTTTGAAGGAAAAACAAGAGAAGAAATTCAAGATGAAATATGGACTTCAGAAATACTAGATAATTATAACTTAAATAAACAATATAAAGGTGTAGAAACCATACAAGAATTATGTAGTAGAGTATGGAATTTAATAGATGAATTAAAAGAAAACTATACAGATAAGAATATCTTGCTTGTGACACATGGTGGAGTGACAAGAGCTATTAGTGGATATTTTGACGGAGCAAATGAAAATGGAATATTAGAAGATTTAAAATTGCAAAATTGTGGAATAAAAATGTATGAAATATAGAGGAAACAAATATGAAAATTTTAAGTTATAATGTATATGGAGTAAAAGAAACAGATGCACCAATACCAAAATGGGAGACACGACAAGAAAACATAGAAGCTATACTAAATAGTATATTTGAAGATGAGGAAATAAAGGTGGCATGTTTTCAAGAAGTAAATGAAAATAACAAAGCATTCTTATCAAATATATTAGAAAAATATCATTTTAAAATAGTTGAAATGTTTCCAATGAAAACAAGTACATATAATCAATATAATATGATAGCTGTAAAAGATGAAACGGATTTAAAAATTGATTTTGTATTTTGTTTACCACATGGAAAAGATATGGCATATAAAGATATAGAGGAACAAATAATAGATTATGGGATGAGTGATTACAGAACAACTGTATTTGTATATATAGTATATAATAAAATTAGTTATTTAATTGGGAATATTCATACAGATTATATTTCAATAGAAGGTAAAATAAAAGGAATGCTTAAAACATTAGCCTATATGGACCAAATTGTTGCAAATCATAAAATTGTAATTGGAGATATGAATATGGTTTCACATATGGCAGAAGTTTATCAAATATTAAAACAAAATAAAAATTATGTAACAATTTCAAGAAATAACAATTTTAATATATTAGATAATTCATGGCATGGATATGGAACAAAAGAACAAGTAAATGTTGATTTTGCTTTTATTGAAAGGGAAAAAGCAGACTGTTATGATTATAAAATTATAAAACAGGCAAATATAAATAAAGAAGGTTCAGATCATAGACCAATTATATTGACAATTAAAAATAAGGAGGAATAATAATGCAAGTTTTTAATTATCATTCACATACATATAGATGTGGGCATGCAGATTTAGACATGAAAGATGAAGAATATATAAAGGAATATATAAAGATGGGATTTAAAAGAATGGCTTTTACAGACCATTGCCCAGAAAAAAACGAAATAGATAAAAGAGACGACATGAGAATGAAATATGAGCAAAGAAAAGAGTATTTGGAAAGTATACAAATTTTAAAAGAAAAATATTCAGGACAAATTGAAATTCAAAGCGGATACGAGGTGGAATACTTACCGGGAGAAGAAGAGAATTTAAAAGAACTAAAAGCAGAAACAGATAAGATAGTTTTAGGACAACACTTTGTTTATGATGATAATCAACAATTAAAAATACATGGAAAACATGACTTTTCAGATAAAGAACTACTAAGATATGCTGAATATATTGAACAAGCAATGAAAAGTGAAATTCCAGACATTATTGCACACCCAGATATCTATATGTTTAAAAGAAAAGAGTTTGGAAAGATAGAAACAAAAGTTGCACATCTTATTTGTAAAGCAGCTGAAAAATACCAAGTTCCATTAGAAATTAATTTAAATAATATCTTTGCCAAAACATACTATAAAAATAGAAGATTAAATCATGAACCAATAGAAGAACAAAGAAAAAACTTGGGAAAAGTAGTATATCCATGTAAAGAATTTTGGGAGATTGCATCAGGATATCATATAAATGTAGTATATGGTATAGATGTTCACCATAGGGGACAAATCGAATTATTTAAAGAATTTGTAGAATTGGCAGATGAAATTATAGGAAAAGATACAATAGACAAATTGAATTTTATAGATTTAAAGTAAAAAATATAGTAAATAGATAAAAATTATCTTTAAAGGAGGAGCGTTATGTTATATGTAACAAATTATGATTCTCCGGTTGGAAAAATATTGTTAGCAAGTAAAGATAATCAATTAATTGGTTTATGGATAGAAGGACAAAAATATTATTTAGGAAATTTAAAAGAAGACATACAAGAAAAAGATGACGAAATCATTTTTACAAAAACTAAAAAATGGTTAGATAAATATTTTAGAGGTGAAAAACCACAAATTACAGAGTTGGATTTAGCACCTAGTGGAAGTGAATTTGCTAAAAATGTATGGGAGATATTATGTGAAATTCCTTATGGAGAAGTTACAACTTATGGTAAAATAGCAAAGAAAATAGCAAATAAAATGCATAAAGACAAAATGTCAGCACAAGCGGTAGGAGGAGCAGTTGGACATAATCCCATATCTATTATTATTCCTTGTCATAGAGTTGTGGGGACAAATGGGAATTTAACAGGATATGCAGGAGGGATAGACAAAAAAATCAAACTATTAGAACATGAAAATGTAGATATGAGTAATTTTTATATACCAGCAAAAGGTACAGCATTATAATGTTTAATTTTCTCTATACTAAATTTAATTAGTACTATATTCCATAACGAATTCCTTTTTTATTTTTATAACTTTACAAAGGAATAAGAATTAAAAATTTTGAATAGGATTTGTAAAAATACTACATAAGATAAAATATAGTAATTAAATATAAGATATAAAAGGAGAAATTAGTAATTAATAATTTCTAATTTCTCTTAAATATTATGCACGATGACAACTAATTATATGTATTTGTCTATTTGGATATATACGTTGAAGTGCTGCTAGTGCACCTGCAGAACCTTCATTTGTAGCTTCAACAACTTCAGTAATTGGTTGAGTATCGGTACCAATAGTATAAGTTACTCTTAATCTTACCATAATATCGTCCTCCTTATAATTAAATAATAACGATCATAAAGAAGTTTGTCAATACAGTTTATGAATAATTAGAAAGTGTCGGATTTTTATATATGTTGTACTTTTTATCAAAACAACTATAATTTGTAAAAAACACTACACAAAATAGAAAAAGTGTGATAAAATACTAGTGATGTTGTTAAAAAATAGGAAAAAATAATAACAAAATAATTTATTTAAAAACAACTTGAAATTTCTGGCACAATTCGTTGGGTAGAGAACCTCGAAATCCTATATAAATGGCCAAAGAACAATAAAGAAATTTCACTAAATAGTTTAATAATGAAACAGCCGAAAGTGGCTTAAATACCAAAAATAAGAAGGAGGAATTAAAATGTCAGGACACAGTAAATGGCACAACATACAAGCCAAAAAAGGAAAAGCAGATGCAGCAAGAGGAAAAATATTTACAAAATTAGGAAGAGAATTATTAATTGCTGTAAAAGAGGGAGGACCAGATCCTGCAGGAAATTCAAAATTAAAAAATGTAATTGCAAAATGTAAAGCAGCAAATATGCCAAATGATACCATTAATAATGCAATTAGAAAAGCATCAACAAGTAACGAAAATTATGAAGAAATTACATATGAAGGATATGGACCAAATGGAGTAGCTGTTATTGTAGAAGCGTCAACAGATAATAAAAATAGAACAGCAGCAGATGTTAGACATGTATTTGATAAAGCAGGAGGAAACTTAGGAACAACAGGTTGTGTATCATATATGTTTAATAAAAAAGGTGTTATTGTTATTGAAAAAGAAACAACATCTATGAGTGAAGATGACTTAATGATGTTAGCATTAGAAGCAGGAGCAGAAGATTTTGCATCAGAAGAAGAAATATATGAAATTACAACAGACCCATCAGATTTTACAACTGTTCGTGAAAAATTAGAAGAAGCAGGATTGGAATTCTTAGAAGCAGAAGTTCAAATGGTACCAACAACCACTGTAAAACTAGATGAAAAAGGAACAGAAAAAATGGAAAGATTAATTGAAAACCTAGAAGATTTAGATGATGTTTCAAATATTTATCATAACTGGGAAGAATAAAGGTAAAATAGATAAATGACAGTAGGAATACAGTTATTTATCTATTTATATTATGAAGTATCATACTTAGAATTTATTAGAGCGTTATTGCTCGAATGGAGGTTTTTATGGGACAAAAGAAGAATAAAGGATTGTTAATAACAATAATTGTGTTATTAGTTGTTATCTTACTCTTAGTGGGGGTAATGGCTTATTTATATATTTTTACAGATATTTTAAAAAGTAACAAGCAGTTGTTTTTTAAATATACCTCACAGATCGTTCAAAATGAAGATGGATTTATTAATAATCAATTAATGCAATATTTCCAGAAAAAGAAAAGTACAAGTTATGAAAATAGTGGAAATATTTCTTTTAATATAACAATACCAAACTTAGAAAAAAAATTAGAATTGACGAATAATTTAAATATAAGTTTTTCAGGAAAAGTAGATGCTAATAATATGAAGCAAGAAAGAGAAATTAGTGTAAATTATTCAGATAATGTAAACTTCCCTTTAACTTACAGAAAAACCAGTGATATGACGGGAATTCAAACTAAATATATAGGAAGTAATTTCGTGGCAGTAAGGAATGATGAGGAACTTTCTGGTTCTGGGGAATTAAATAGACTTTTAGAATTTAAAAACATAGAATTTTCTAATGAGGAAATACAAAATTTAAAAACGACATATTTTGATAACATATTAAATAATTTAGATGATGGTAAATTTTCTAAAATAACAGATGGAGACTTAACTGGGTATAAATTAACATTAAGTGGTGAGGAATTTAAAAATATATTAGTACAAATATTGGATTTATTAAAGACAGATGAAAATACAGTAAATAAGATAAACGAAATATTAAACGGATTAGGAACATCTTCAGAACTTGATGTAGAAAAATTAGAAACTATCATACAAGATATAAATGATTTAGAAATTAATAATAATATAGAATTTACAGTATATGAAAAAGAAGGAATACTTACAAAAATAGATATAGGATCAATAATTATCAATAGAGAAGAAAATGAACAAGAAGTATCTTATACAATATCAACAAATGGTGGGGAAGATAGTAGAGAAACATCTTTTTGTGTAACATATACAGGATTAAATTCCAATACTATAAAAGAAAACTATGAACTTGTGATAGAAGAAACATCAAATAATGCTAGCATTATATCAGAAGTACAGAAATCTCAACAAAACACACAAGTAAGCCAAGAAGAAGAAACATTGAAATTGCTTGTAAATGAAATCATTACAGATAAAGTAGCAAATGGAGAAGACTATACGCAGATTTTTGATACAGACATAGAACAAAAATTATCTTCAGGAGATGATGATACGTATTCTGATATCAAAGTAGAAAAACAAAGTGATACAGAATATCGAATAACGTTTATTAGTACAGGAGACGAATTTGTTATTGATAATACTGGAAGCATTATTGAAGAGCCAGAAATAATTGATACAAATGAAAATACAAATAGTGATTCACAAAATACAACAATGCGCTATCAATACACAATTACAAATGATGTGGAATTTAAAGATAGTGTGGATATAGAAGATTTAACAAGTGAAAATGCGGTTATCTTAAATGATAAAGATGATGCTTATGTAACAAGTTTAATGAGTGCAATAGAACAAAGACTAACAGATGTAAATAAAACACAAATGGAAGAATTGGGGGTTTCAGAAAACGAAAATCCAATCCAATATGTGATTCCGTCATTTTTATCAACAATAGTAGGAAATACAGCACAATTAAATGAAAATGAAGTGAATGCATTTAACCAAAAATTTGAACTATATCAAAGTACCAATACAAAAGGAGCTACTGTAAAAGGGTTATTAACAACCATACAAAATAATAATGAAACAGAGGGAAATTATAAGATAGAAGAAATTAATGTAGACGGAGAAGAATACGAAGTGACAGAACAAAATATAACATATTTAAAAAGTAGTATTAATGTAGATGATGCATATAGAGTGGAGTTTGAAAAAGATAGTAATACAGGGTTAATATACAGAGCAGTTATTAACAAAAGATAGTATTCAATTGTCCAATTGGTTGTCCAATTGGGGACGTTTCTTTCTGCGACATTTTTATGTAAAGTTGCGGGCTGAAAAGAAGTTTCGATCATAATTTATGATCGAAAATATAAAATAATATGTGGAATAATTTTGTGTATTAATATATAAATTTTAAAAAGAAATGTGAGAAAGTTTATTTTACTTATATCCATACCTAAAAGGAGGAAATAGTAATAATGAACTAGACTCACATTTTTTTATTTATAAAGAGTATTTTATTTTTGAAATCATATAATGAAAACTATTTTAATATACGTGTTAACATAAAAATGTCTCAAAAAGAAACGTCCCTAATTGGACATAATTGGACAAATGGATAAAAAATAGTAATAAATGCACTGCAATAGAATATATATAATAATAGTAGAAAATAATATAAGGTTTATAGGTAAAACCATAGAAAACCTAAATATAGTAGCTAAGGAGATAAGATGGAAAAGCTTTTAGAAATTGTTAAGTTTTTTCCAATGAATTTATCAAATATTTTATATAATACCATTATTTCTAATAATAAAATAAAAGATGAGTTACAAGAAATCAGAATAAGAGTAGATAGACCTCTAATTTTAAAATTAAGAAATAGTGAAATGATTGTAGAATATAAAATAACACAAAATGAGATATTACAGATAGTGGAAAGGTTATGTGAAAATTCTATATATGCATATAAGAAACAATTATGCGAAGGATATATTACGATAAGAGGCGGACATCGAGTAGGAATAACAGGGACAACAGTAGTTGAAAATGGAGAAATTATTAATATAAAATATATTACTAGTTTGAATTTTAGAATAGCAAGACAAGTGTTAAATTGTAGTAATCGAATTATTGGACAGGTTGTCGATACAAAAAATCAAACTATATTTAATTCATTAATTGTTTCACCACCGGGGAAGGGAAAAACTACTATATTAAGAGATCTAATTCGCAAGTTGAGTAATGGAATACCAGAGATAAATTTTAAAGGAAAAACTTGTGGTGTGGTTGATGAAAGAGGAGAAATAGCTGCTATGTATAGAGGAATTCCACAAAATGATGTAGGGATAAGGACAGATATTATTGATAATGTTTCAAAAGAAAAAGGAATTAAGATGTTGATTAGGACAATGGCTCCAGAAATTATTGCTTGTGATGAAATTGGTGGAATAGAGGACATACGGAGCAATAGAAGAAGCAATGATATCAGGTGTAAAAGGTGTATTTACTATGCATGGGAAAAATATAGAAGATATTCATGCTAATAAATATATAAAAAAATTAATAGATGGAAAAATAATTGAAAAAATTATTTTTATATAGTTCTAAAAGAAAAAAGGGAGAATATAATATATAAAAATCTAACCTTATTGTATATGGAAAAATCCTAAATATAGTCAAGAGTAAAGCTGATTTTTCCTATACAATAAAAAATGAAAAGGACAAGGTGTAGAATATGCAGATAGTTAAGTATTTTATGCTGTTATTAGTATTTATATCATCAAGTTTAATTGGAAAATATATATCTAAAAAATATACATATCGATTGAAAGAATTAGAAGAATTCAAAAATATCTTAAATGTTTTTAAATCAAAAATTCGATTTACTTATGAACCAATTCCAGAAATATTTAAAGAAATAGCAAATAACACGAAAGAGAATATAGCAGAAATATTTGAAAGAGCACGGAAAAAATATGAGTGATTTGACTGCCGGACAATCTTGGGAAAAAGCTATAGAAGCAAGTGAAACAAATCTCACAGAAGAGGATAAAAATGTATTATTCATGCTTTCTAAAATGTTAGGACAAACAGATGTGGAAGGTCAAATTAGTCAAATAGAAGTTACAGAAGAATTTCTAGAAAAGCAAATAAAAGAAGCAGAAGAAGAAAAAAATAAAAATGAGAAATTATATAGTAGATTAGGAACGACAATAGGATTAGCAATTGTAATCATTTTAATATAAAGGAGAAAACTTAAGATGGATATTAATTTGTTATTTAAAATAGCAGCAATAGGTATATTAGTAGCAGTTTTACATCAAGTGCTGGTAAGAGCAGGAAGAGAAGACCAAGCAATGATGACAACTTTAGCAGGATTAGTAATTGTTTTAACAATGGTAATAAAAGAAATTAGCGAATTATTTGATACAGTTAGAACAATATTTGGACTATAAATTTTTAGAATATGTAAGTAAAATAACAAGGGGCATATGCCAATGGAAATTATTAAAATTATAGGAATTGGGTTAATTGCATTGATTATCATTATATTGCTGAAACAATATAAACCAGAATTCGTTATTTATATAAGTTTATTGACAGGAGTTCTTATATTACTACTATTAATGGACCAATTAACTGGGATTGTTAATCTTATACAATCAATTGCAGGAAAAGCAAATATCAATAGTCAATTTTTAACTTTGTTAATAAAAATAACAGGAATTGCTTTTCTTTCAGAATTTGCAGTAAGTATATGTCAAGATTCGGGGGAAGGAGCAATTGCAAGTAAGATTGAATTAGGAAGTAAGATTATCATCATTTCTATGTCAATACCAATTATATCAAGTTTATTAGAAATTATACTTGAAATTTTACCGTGATGCTGTAATGCTATTTATAAAATTTTAGTTAATAAATATTAGATGAACTTTAAAAAATGTTTCTGAAGTTCATAGGGAGTAAATGTGAAAAAAATCATATATGTTTTTATATTGATGGCCATTTTTATAAATCTAATCATACCAATTTCAATAGCAACTGAAGAAGAAACTTTAGAAGAACAACAAGAAGAATTTGGGATTGGAGAGTTTATCGAAAAAACAGAAGAATATTCTGGTGAATTTTTTGAAGATATAGATATAAATGAAATTTTAGATAATGCAATAAAAGGACAAGTTGATAACCAAACAATATTAAAGAAAGTATTAAGCTTGCTGGGAGGAAAACTTGTAAATGGTTTAACTGTATTAGGAAGTGTATTAGCAATTGTCATCATACATAGTATATTAAAGTCTGTAAGTGAAAGTTTAAAAAATGATACGATTTCGAAACTAATTTATTATGTTCAATATATTTTGATTGTTACGATTATCATGATGAATTTTTCAGACATTGTACAAGTTGTAAAAGATACTTGTAACAATTTAGTAGGCTTTATGAATATATTAATTCCATTATTAATTTCGTTAATGATATATACAGGCAGTATTACAACAAGTGGGACATTAGAACCCATTATCTTATTCTTAATTAATTTTATAGGAAATATCATACAAACTATTATCATACCGATTGTACTCATTTTTACAAGTTTGATTGTTATATCAAAAATTTCAGACAATGTACAAATAGATAAATTATCTAAGTTCTTAAAATCAGGAGTTGTATGGTTTTTTGGAATTATTCTTACAGTTTTTGTAGGTGTTATTTCATTAGAAGGAACACTTTCAAGTAGTGTAGATGGTATTACAGCCAAAACTACAAAAGCTGTTGTCAGTTCAGCAGTGCCTGTGGTTGGAAAGATATTAGGTGACGCAGTAGATACTGTTTTAGGTTGTGGAATTATTTTAAAAAATGCAGTTGGATTGATTGGCGTCATAGTTGTAATAGGAATATGCATTATACCAATTTTAAAATTAGGAATATTGACAATTGCTTATAAGCTCATGTCTGCAATTTGTGAGCCAATAGCAGATAAAAATATCACTAGTTTATTAGATCAAATAGGAGAGGTATATAAAATTTTCTTAGCAATTTTATGTTCTATATCTGTAATGTTAATTGTTGGAACAGCATTAGTTGTTAAGATATCTAATACAGGAATGATGTATAGGTAAGGGGAAGTTATGATAGAATTTTTAAGTACATGGGCAAAAAGTCTCGGATTAGCAATTATTGTGATATCCATATTAGAAATGCTATTACCCAATAATAAAACAAAAAAATACGTAAGGATGATATTTGGCGTTTATATTTTATTTACCATAATATCACCATTTATAAAAAATAAAGACATATTAGATGTTAGTACAGATGATTTTAATACATATATTTATGACAATACAAGTAATCAAGTAGAAGATAACCAAACTTCTATGAATAGTCGAATAGAAGAAATTTATATAGAAGAATTAGAAAAAGATATAACAAAAAAAATAGAAGATTTAGGATATCAAGTGATAACATGTAATGTTTATGCAACATTGTCCAGTAAAAATGAAGAAAATTATATAGAAGAAATTGTATTAACTGTTGAAAAAAGCAAGGAACAAGAGACGAAAGAAAACAACCAACAACAAGAAGAAAGCATTGAAGACAAATTAGTAGAAGAAATACAAAAAATAAAACCAGTTAATACAACTATAGGAGAAATTAGTAGAAATGACAAAGAAAAAAAGAATAATGAACAAAACATAAGTAATCAAGACATTCAAAAGATAAAAAAATTCTTAAAGGAAGAATATGGAGTTGAAGAAAGATGTTTAAAGATAAATTGAAAAGTTTAATTAATCCAGAAGAAGGAAGTAAAAATAATAAAAAAAAGATAGAGAATTTAATATTCTTTGTTATCATATTAATCATTACAATTGTGGTTATAAATATTATATGGAATGGAGATAAAAAGAGTAGTAAAGATGAAAATTTGCAAAATGATACTTCTAAACAATTGGCAAGACAAAACACAAATGCAACCATAGAAGTAGGAAGCAATAGTACAAATGAACTAGAAATAAGATTAAAAGATATATTATCTAAAATTCAAGGTGTGGGAGAAGTAGAAGTATTAATTAATTATTCTGAATCCAGTGAAATTGTTCCTATGTATAATGAAAATACAAAAAGTAGTAATACAGAAGAAACAGATACATCAGGAGGAACAAGAACAATACAAGAAACAGATTCACAAAAAGAAATAATCTATCAAGAAGATAGTGGAGAAAAGACACCAATAACGCAAAAAGTAGTAGAACCTAAAATAGAAGGAGCAATTATTACCGCAAAAGGAGCAAATAATGCAGAGGTAAAAGCAAAAATTATTCAAGCTGTTGAAGCAGTAACAGGTTTAGCAACTCATAAAATACAAGTATTTGAAATGAATTGACATCTATTTGGGTGTCCAATTGGGGACGTTTCTTTTTGCGACATTTTTATGTAAAGTTAAGTGCGTTTTTAAATACTTATAATATAAAATTAGAATATTTCATAATTATTAAAGTTATAATTATAACTTTACATAAAAATGTCGCAAAAAGAAACGTCCCCAATTGGACATTAAAATGCACAAAAAAGAAAGGAGATTAAAGTATGAAAATAATGAAAGGATTATTGAAGAAAAATCAAGTGATTATTTATGTAATTGCCCTTATGTTAGTTACAGCTGGATACCTAAATTATACGACAAACACAAGCCAGCAAGTATCAGCACAAACAGCTATGGAGATGGAGGCTAATGATGATATGCAAATTGCTGATATAGGGGATGCAACATTAGTCAATAGTGATCCTGTTACAGAAAATACAACAGATGCAAATTCTATAAATAATACAACAAATTCAGAAACTGTAGGAGAAGTAGAAGAAGATAGGAATGAGACTACAAATGAATTAACTGAAAATACTACATCCACACAAACAAATGCAACAATTTCAACAGATGAATATTTCACAAAATCTAAATTAGAAAGAGATACGATGTATTCACAAATGATAGAAAGCTATGAAAAAGTATTAAATAGTACAAATAGTTTAGAAACACAAAAACAAAGTGCAACAGAGGAAATAAAGAAAATTAATGATACAAAAAATAGTATTATGGTTTGTGAAAATTTAATTAGTACAAAAGGTTTTACAAATAATGTTATATTTGTAAATGGAAATAGTATTAGCGTTATTATTGGTGTAGAGGAGTTGAAACAAGAAGAAGTAGCACAAATACAAAATATTATTTCAAGAGAATTAAATGCAGAAATTGAAAATATACATATATCTACAAAATAGAAAAAATAGCTTAAGAATATTAAATATTAAAATATTCCTAAGCTATTTTATTGGCCATTATTCTTATGTATTCACCTAATTCTTCATCTGTTAATTCTAATTCTAAAATTAGGTTTTTTAGAACATCTCGTCTAGGTAAGTCTTCTTCATTATCAATGCGTATATATTGTCTTAAACTAATTCCTAGTATTTCAGACATTTTTTCCTGTGTGTATTTTTTTTCCTGTCTTTTTTCTTTAATCATAAAACATCACCTTAAATTAATGCTTAAGGTAATTATGCCATAAAAAGAAATTGAATTGTATTGACATTTAATGTCAGTACAAAAAAGTGACATTAAATATTTTTTAATTAAAAAATAAAAAGTCTTAGAGTTTTTTACTCTAAGAAAGATTAATATAAGGTAATCATAACAATAAAATAGTGAAATGTCAATAAAATTCAATTGAAGAAAATGGAGAATGTTTTAAGAAAAAAATAATAAAAATTCAAAAAATAAAATAGAAAAAAATAAAGTAATATCAATGCTTGTAGGATTTTCATAATTTCTTAGAGTAAAAAAATAATAGAAACCAAAGGAGAGAAATTATGAAAACTAAAGAAAATAGAAAAAATAAAGGAATTACCTTAATAGCCTTAGTTATCACAATTATAGTATTACTAATTTTAGCAGGAATTACGATAGGAGCGATAACAGGAGACAATGGAATTATACAAAATGCATTAAGTGCAAAGGAAAAAACAGAAATTGCAAATGAAAGAGAAATTGTAGAAGAAGCAACTGTTAGAGCAATGGGAAATAATAAAAGAGGAAATCTTGTAAGAGATGAATTGCAAGAAGAATTGGATAAAATAACAGGAGAAGGAAAAACCATTGTAACAGAAGATACAGAAGAATCAGGATACTTTGTAAAGTTTGTAGATAGTGGAAGAATCTATAAAGTTAGTATAGATGGAGATGTAGAATATTTAGGAGAAGAAGATGAACTAATTACACAAGCAGAAATTATGGCAAATCCAGAAAGCAATTCAACACCAGAATTAATACAACAAGTAGACTTAACTGTAAAAACACCAATTGAAATAGAAGGAGCAGAGTATTCATTAGTAGTAGGAGGAGATTATTACTTGTGGGTAAGAATTGTTGTAGGAGAGATAGAAAGAGAAGCATGTTTTGGACCATATGCGATAAAAGATCATACAACTTTGGTAGCAACTAGTGGGGAAACAGAGTCAACATCAGGATTTTTAGGAAATAGTGAAGTACAAAGAGGAAAAATACAAAATATTAATATAATTACATCATTAGAGGGACATAGTGTAGATGATGAAAACACATGGGATGTATCACAAAGTCAAAATGGAATGTATTTAGCATGGTATGAAATAAATGAAAATGGATATTATGATGTAACGATTGCAGGAGATGGAGGAATAGTTGCAAATAGTAATTCGAGTAACTTATTTAGAGGAATAGGACATGGAATAACGAATACAAATGTAGAAGTAACAATAACAGGATTAGAGTATTTAGATACAGGTTTAGTAACAAATATGGGAAGTATGTTTAATACATGTAAAACAAGTAGTTTAGATTTAAGCAACTTTGATACAAGTAATGTTACAAGTATGGGAGGAATGTTTGCAGGTTGTAGTAGTTTAACAAGCCTAGATGTAACTAATTTTGATACAAGTAAAGTAACAAGTATGAATAATATGTTTGAAAGTTGTAGTAGTATAACAAATTTAGATTTATCTCATTTTGATACAAGTAATGTGACAAATATGAGAAGAATGTTTATGTATTGTAGCAATTTAATAACATTAGATATAAGTAATTTTGATACAAGCCATGTTTGGAGTATGTGGGGGATGTTTCATAGTTGTAGTAAATTAATAGAATTAGATTTAAGTAGCTTTAATACTAGTAACGTAACTGATATGGCCAGTATGTTTCTAAGTTGCAGTAATTTGATGAAATTAGATATAAGTAATTTTAACACAAGCAAAGTGACTAATATAATAAGTATGTTTATGGGTTGTACTAAATTAACAGAATTAGATTTAAGTAATTTCGATACAAGTAATTTAACAAGTTTGTCGTCTATGTTTTATAACTGTAGCAACTTAACAACTTTAGATGTAAGTAGTTTTGATACGAGTAAAGTAACAAGTATGAGACAAATGTTTGATGGTTGTAGTAATTTAATTAATTTTGATATAAGTAAATTTGATACATTAAATGTTACAGATATGCATAGGATGTTTTTTGGTTGTGGATTTAGTGATATAAATCTTGATAATTTTAATACAAGTAAAGTAACTGATATGTCATTTATGTTTGCACGTAATACAAATTTAGTTAGATTAAGTTTAACTAAATTTGATACTAGTAATGTAACGAAGATGTCTTCAATGTTTGAAGGTTGTACCAAATTACAAGAGTTAGATTTAAGTAGTTTTAATACTTCTAAAGTGACAAGTATGACTACTATGTTTAGACTATGTAGTAAATTGTCAAATTTAAATATCAGGAATTTTGATATGACAAATGTGGACAGTTATGGAGATATGTTTGCCAGTACACAATCAAACATAGAAATAATAACAAACACAGATACAGAAGCATGGCTACGAGAAAAATTTCCAAATTTAACAAACATACACCAATAATATAAAATAGTTATTAAGGAGGAGCTAATGTCAGATAAAAGGAAAAAAACAATAATAGGAGCTATAATAATAGCAATAATATTAATATTAGTAATAACTTTAATATTATTAAATAAAAACAAAAATGAAGAACCAGAAAATTTACAAAATATCGAACTGACAACAGAACTATTAGATACAGAAGATATAGAAAGTTTACCATATGAAACAGAAGAAACACAAGAAGAAATATCATCAAAATATATAACAGGAAGAGATAAATATGAAGTAAAAGCAAATGTCCAAGCAGGAGAAACAAAAGGAAAGATGATATATGTAAGAGGAAATTATGATAAATTAAATATATACAAAACAGAATATACTTTAAATAAATATGAGGATAAAACAACAAAAGTAAGGAATATTATGCAAGAGTTTGAAATGTTGTGTGAAGGATATATGGAAGTAACAGATGAAGAATATAAAGAAACAGAGCAATTGTATGGAGAAAGTAGTGCAGACTTTGAACTGCCTATAGAAGAAAGTATATATAGTGATGGTAGATTGTACAGTAAAACATATAAAAGTGAAGAAAATGAATATGATATTAATTTTTATAAGCAGGATAATAAAATTATATGTGAGTTTGTAAAAATATATAATTAAATTCTGACCACCTATCCTAGCTTGAAAAAAATTAAAAAAATATATATAATATTAAGGGTATAAAAGACAGTATATATACTGTCTTTTTTTAAAGAAGGAAAAAGTTGTAAATATAAAATTATCTTTCGTAGGGGGAATATTCATGTTAAAAAAAGTATTAATTGCAAATAGAGGGGAAATCGCGGTCAGAATTATAAGAGCGTGCAGAGAAATGGGAATTAGAACAGTAGCTATTTATTCAGAAGCAGATAAAAATGCCTTACATGTGCAATTAGCAGATGAAGCTATCTGCGTAGGCCCAGCACCATCAAATAAAAGTTATTTAAATGTAAAAGCCATATTAGAAGCAGCATGTTTAACAGGTGCAGATAGTATTCATCCGGGATTTGGATTCTTATCAGAAAATGCAAATTTTGCAAAAATATGTCAAGAAATGGGAATTAAATTCATAGGACCTGATTATAAACTAATTGAATTATTAGGGAATAAATCAAAAGCTAAAGAAACAATGAAAAGAGCAGGCGTTCCAGTTGTTCCGGGATCAGATGGATTAATCTATTCAAAAGAACAAGCAGTAAATTTGGCAGAAGAAATAAAATATCCTGTTATGTTAAAAGCATCAGCAGGGGGAGGCGGAAGAGGCATTAGAGTTGCCTATTCTAAAGCAGAATTAGAAAAAGAATATGATATTGTAAAACAAGAAGCAAAAGTTTCTTTTAATGATGATAGCCTTTATTTAGAAAAATTTGTAGAAAATCCAAGACATGTTGAAATCCAAATACTAGCTGATGAACATGGAAATTGTATTCACCTAGGAGAAAGAGATTGCTCTGTTCAAAGAAGAAATCAAAAAGTATTAGAAGAAACACCAAGTGGTATATTAGATGAGAAAACAAGAAAGAAAATGGGAGAAGTAGCAGTAAAAGCAGTAAAAGAAATTGGGTATTCAAATGCAGGAACCATTGAATTTTTGGTAGATAAAAATAAAGATTTCTACTTTATGGAAATGAATACAAGAGTACAAGTAGAGCACCCTGTAACAGAAATGGTAACAGGTGTTGATATTATAAAAGAACAAATTAAAATTGCAAGTGGAGAAAAACTAACATATAAACAAGAAGATATAAAATTTGAAGGACATTCTATGGAAGTTAGAATTAATGCGGAAAACCCAGATAAAAACTTTATGCCATGTCCGGGAACAATAACAGGATTACATGTACCGGGAGGAAATGGGATAAGAGTAGATACGGCGATATATAGTGGCTATACAGTTCCACCAACATATGATTCCATGTTAGCTAAATTAATTGTCCATGGAAAAAATAGAGAAGAATCTATAGCAAAAATGAAAAGTGCAGTAGCAGAATTTGTTGTAGAAGGAATTACAACAAATATAGACTTTTTATTAAAAATATTAGAAAATGAAAACTTTAAAACAAACAATTATGATACATCTTTTATCAAAAAAGAATTTAATATGTAAGGAAGGCGTGCATTAACGAAATTAAAGATTTCAATGCACACATGTGAAGATTGCTTCGCAGTACTTCACGAATACAAGAAGCCTAACTTTGTTGTATACGGATAAATTCATATAGGGTCAAGGTAAAAGCCGATTTTTCCTATACAATAGAAAACAAGAAATTAGCAATTCAATGGATTTTGCTAATTTCCTTTTGTTTTAAGTTACTATATTATTCGATGCTAAACATATACTTAGCATTGAATGATAATAGGTGACTAATAAAAAATTTTTGACTACTTGTACTAGTTGCAATAAATTCAAAATACATATATAATAACAAGGATATTAAAGGAGGGAAAGACCTTGGTAATTGACAAAGTAAAAAAGGTAAATGAAAAGGAAGAAAAAAGAGTCAAAAATGAAAAAGCCTCAGATATGATGATTGGAAAATGGGTAAAATGCGACAAATGTAAAGAAATCATTTATAAAGATGATTTACATCAGAATTTAAGTGTATGTCCAAATTGCGGAAAACATTTTAGATTATCATCAAGAAGAAGAATTAAACAAATTGCAGATGAAGGAACTTTTAAAGAAATTGGTGGAGATATTACGACAAAAGATCCATTAAACTTTAAAGGTTATATGAAAAAAGTAGAAATGTTAAAAGAAAAGACTAAAATAGAAGAAGCTGTGAAATGTGGTATATGCGAAATAGAAGGAGAAAAAGCAGTTCTTGCTGTCATGGATGGAAATTTTTTAATGGGAAGCATGGGATCAGTAGTAGGAGAAAGAATTACATTAGCAATAGAAACAGCTACTAAGAAAAAATTACCATTGGTTATTTTCTGCGTATCAGGTGGGGCAAGAATGCAAGAAGGGATTATTTCTTTAATGCAAATGGCAAAAACCTCAAGTGCACTTACAAAATTAGATAAAGCAGGACAATTATATATTTCTGTATTAACAGATCCAACGACAGGTGGAGTAACTGCAAGTTTTGCAAGTTTAGGAGATATTATTTTAGCAGAACCGCATGCATTAATTGGATTTGCAGGACCAAGGGTTATAGAGCAAACCATCAAACAAAAATTACCAGAAGGCTTCCAAAGTTCAGAATTTTTATTAGAGCATGGATTTATTGATAAAATAGTAGAAAGAAAAGATATGAAATCAACAATTGCAAAATTAATCCGATTACATAAGTAAATATAATAGAATACAAATAAGAGTCAACAATAAATCACAAGAAGAGGGGACAATCCTTAACAGAAGAGGAAAAGACTTAATGATAAGGAGTGTCTCCGGACAGACTATAAAAAAGGAGGAAAAAATATGGCGAAAATAAGTGCATGGGATAGAGTGATGTTAGCAAGAAAAATAGATAGACCCAAAGCATTAGATTATATCAATGAACTATTTGATGACTTTATGGAATTACATGGTGATAGAAATTTTGGAGACGATAAAGCAATTGTTGGAGGAATTGCAACTTTTGATGGTATACCAGTAACTGTTATTGGAGAGCAAAAAGGAAAAAAAGCAAAAGAAAACATGCAAAGAAATTTTGGAATGCCAAATCCAGAAGGATATAGAAAAGCATTAAGATTGATGAAACAAGCAGAAAAATTCAATAGACCAATTATTACATTTATTGATACACCGGGTGCATATCCCGGAATGGGAGCAGAAGAAAGAGGTCAAGGAGAAGCTATAGCTAGAAATTTATTTGAAATGTCAAAATTAGAAGTTCCTATTATTTGTATTGTTATTGGAGAAGGTTCTAGTGGTGGTGCATTAGCAATTGCAGTTGGAGATAGAATTGTTATGTTAGAAAATGCAATTTATTCTATTTTGTCACCAGAAGGATTTGCAAGTATTTTATATAAAGATTCAAGCAAAGCAAAAGAAGCGGCAGAAGATATGAAAGCAACAGCTAAAGATTTGAAAAGCTTTGGAGTAATTGATAAAATTATAAAAGAGCCAGAAGGTGGAGCAGGAGAAGATTTCGAAAGTGTTATAAAAGAATTAAAAGTATATATCAAAAAGAGCTTAAAAGAATTAAATAAATTACCTAAAAAACAATTAATCGAAAATAGATATGAAAAATTTAGAACAATGTGTTAAAATGTGACACAAGTATGATTAAATTTAAAAAATAAATAAATTATAGGGAGTACTTTAAATGTAAGTATCAACTGCAATAAAAGATATCCCTAACAATAAGGAGGAATTAAAAATGTTATTAGAAGGTAAAAAAGTAGTGATTATGGGAGTAAGAAACAAATGGAGTATTGCATGGGGAGCAGCACAATCAGCTTATGGGGGCAGAAGTAATTTGTACTTGTTCAGCAGATAGTGTGGATAAAGTAAAAGACTTAATAAAAGATATGCCAAGAGCAAGTGTATATGTATGTAACAATGTAAGTTTAGATGAAGATATTGACAATTGCTTAGAAGAAATCAAAAAAGATCATGGAAAAATAGATGGATTGTTACACGCTATTGCACATGCTAATACAGAGGATTTAAGAAATGACTTTATTCTAACATCAAGAGATGGATATGCACACGCACAAGATGTAAGTGCTTATTCATTAGTTGCTATTGTTAGAATGGCAAGAGAAAAAGAAATGTTAAATGAAGGTGCAAGTATTGTGGCTTATACATATTATGGTTCAGAAAAAGTAATTGAAGGCTATAATGTTATGGGAGTAGCTAAAGCGGCATTGGAAGCAAGTATCAAATACTTAGCAAAAGATTTAGGAAAAGACGGATATAGAATTAATGGTATTTCAGCAGGACCAATTAAAACATTATCAGCAAAAGGAATTAAAGATTTTGGATCAATCTTAGATGTAGTTGAAGAAAGAGCACCATTACATAGAAATGTTACAATTAACCAAGTAGGAGATAGTACAGCATTCTTATTTAGTGATATGTCAAGTGCGATTACTGGAGAAATTATCCATGTTGATAATGGATTTTCAGTTGTTGGTGTATAAGAGATTGTTGTTTTTTAAAATAAAAAAAGAGAGTAATTTTCAGGGTGAAATAAATTTAAGGTTTTACCCTGAAAATTCTTAAAAAAGATTGCAAATTATAAAAGTCCATGATATATTATTAACATAATTATTTACAATTAAATTCAAAAACTTGAATCAAAATTTTATTTCTAAAAATTCCAAATTGAAAAAATTTATATAAATTATTAATTTGAATAAGATAGTTTCTTAAGTTATTATGTTTATCAGTTAATTATTTTGCTATATGTTTATTATTAAAGTTCTTTATATAGTTTATAAATCAAATATATTTATTTCTATATATCCAGAAATAAAGAATCATTATTTTAAAATATACAGTATTTCTAGATATTTTTATTCAAATTTTAAAATCTTAAAAAGTCCCAAGGTAATTTAATTATAGATAATTATAAAACAAATACAAGGAGAGATTAAATGGAACAGAAAAAAATAATGCCTACTAAAGAAAAAAGAAAACTATTATCTCCTAAATTAGATGTCGTATTTCAAGCTTTATTTGGAGAAGTGGGAAGTGAGAGAATTACAAAGAAATTTTTAGAAGCAATATTAGATAAAAAATTAGAGGAGGTAGATTTAAGTAGAAATATTATATTAAGAAGAGAAAAACCAGAAGATAAAATGGGAATATTAGTGTATTAGTGAAAATCAATAAAGAAGAATATTGTAATGTAGAAATGCAAATGATAGAAAAAGATAGACTGATAGAAAGAATTTTATATTATTGGTCAAGAATATATGGAAGAAATTTAAAGGGGAGTGAAGATTATATAGAATTGAAAAAGACAATAGAAGTACTTATTGTGAATTTTGAAATAAAGAAATTAAGAGAATTAAGCTATCATAGTAAATGGAAGATAATAGAGGAAGAAGAAAGAAAAATAATCTTGACAGAACATTTAGAGTTACATATAATAGAAATACCAAAGATATATAGGTTAAGAGAGAAAGAAGAGAGAGAAGAATTAGTAAAGTGGATAAATTTCATAGAAAATCCGGAGAGTAAGAAAGTGGGGGAATATATGAAAGAAAACAAGGAGCTAAAGGAGGCAAAAGAAAAGCTAGAAATTATGAGTGAAGACGAGAAAATGCAAATTTTAGCAGAGTTAAGATTAAAAGCAATAAGAGATGAGAAAGCAATAGAGCGATTTGGATATAATCAAGGAATGGAAAAAGGAATAAGACAAGGAATAAATAAAGGAAAGAATGAAGAGAAAAATAAAATTGCAAAAAAAATGAAAGAAACAGGGGCAAAAATTGAATATATAAAAGAGATGACGGGATTAACAGAAGAAGAAATTAATTTATTATAAAATTAGTTAGGAGTAGGATATGAAATCTAATATTTTTAAATATATATTTATCATATTTGTAATTATTATTGTGATTGTAGCATTTTTTGTTATTAGAAATAATGAAAATGAACAACAAGCAGGAGAGGAGACAGCTACAAATACAAATGAAGAAATAGTAAAAGAAATCAGATTAGGAATGGCACAATGTGATACATTAAATCCATTATTAACCACTAATAAAAATGTCCAAGATATCACAAAATTGGTATATGAACCATTAGTAGATATATCATCAGATTATAAAGCGATACCAGCTTTATCAACGGAATGGGCGAAACAAGATGCAACAACATATATCATAAAGTTAAGAGAAAATGTCAAATGGTCAAATGGTGAAAGATTTACGTCAGCAGACGTGCAATTTACTTATGATAAATTAAAAGAAAATTCTTCAATATATTCGAGCAATTTAGAGCATGTAACAATGTTAGAAGTTGTAGATGATTATACAGTAAAAATGTATTTAGATCAGGAAATTCCATTTTTTGAATATTACTTAACATTTCCAATATTATCTAAAACATTTTATGATACACAGGATTATTATAATACCGGCATTGTACCAGTAGGAACAGGAAAATACAAAGTAGATAGTGTGCAGGAAAATTTTATAACCCTTACGAAAAATATAAACTGGTGGGATAGAGATACGGAAATTACGATAGAAAAAATCAATGTCAATGTTTATGATTCAGTAGGAGAATTATACAATGCTTTTAAATTAGGAAATGTCGATTTGGTAAGTACAAGTAATACCAATATACAAGAATATATCGGAACAATTGGATATAGCACAAAAGAAATAAAGGGAAGAGAGCATGATTTTATTGTTTTGAATACACAAAATGAACTATTAGCAAATCAAGAAGTTAGAAAGGCAATTTCGTATTCAATAGATAAGAATAATATTGTATCAAATGTTTTTCAGAACAAGTATTATACTTCTAGCTTTCCTTTAGATTATGGTTCATGGGTATATCAAGAGCAAGATGCAAGTTCTGGATATAATCCTGAGCAAGCAAATCAATTATTATCAGAAAACGGATGGAGCTATAGAAGTGGAACTTGGCAAAAAACAATTAATCGTAGAACAAGAAGAATTGAATTGAACTTAATAGTAAAAGCATCGAATAGTACACAAATATCTGTGGCTGAAAATATAAAAACACAACTAGCAAATCAAGGAATTATCATTAATATTCAGCAATATTCTGATGAACAATATAATATTGCGATTAAAAACAAATCTTATGATATGATTTTATGTAGTATGAATTTATCTCCAAATTTAGATATGTCATTATTTTTTGGAGATGGAAATTTAGCAAATTATACAAATGAAGAAGTTACTAATTTAATGAATGAGGTGAAAAATACAACAGATGAAGAGACAATAAAAAAAGATTATGTAAGGCTTGCAGAAATTTATAAAACAGATATACCATATATTAGTTTATACACAAATAAGTATACGATAGCCTATAATACAGAATTAGTAGGAGAAATAAACTCTAATTGGTTTAATCCATTTTGTGGAATAGAAACATGGTATAAATAAGGAACAAGATAAAAGCCGAATTTCTATACAATAAAAAAATTTAAAATAAGTATTGACAAAACAAAAATTTGGTATATAATAACAATATCAAACAAAAGTTCAAAAAATGAGGAGGAAAATTATGAGTGAAAATGCAGAAAAAAAGAAAGCGTTAGAAGCAGCAATGAGTCAAATAGAAAAACAATTTGGTAAAGGTTCTGTTATGAAATTAGGAGAATTTAAAGCCATGGAAATAGAAGCAATTCCAACAGGTGCTTTAAGTCTAGATATTGCACTAGGAATTGGAGGCGTACCTAGAGGAAGAATTATAGAAGTATTTGGACCAGAATCTTCTGGTAAAACAACATTAGCTTTACACATAGTAGCAGAAGCACAAAAAATGGGAGGAGAAGCAGCATTTATAGATGCAGAACATGCTTTAGATCCTGTTTATGCTAAAAAATTAGGTGTAGATATTGACAATTTAATTGTATCTCAACCAGATACAGGAGAACAAGCTTTAGAAATTACAGAAAGTTTAGTAAGAAGTGGAGCATTGGATGTTATTGTAGTAGACTCAGTAGCAGCTTTAGTTCCAAAAGCAGAAATTGATGGTGACATGGGAGATTCACATATGGGATTACAAGCAAGACTTATGTCACAAGCTTTAAGAAAATTAGCAGGTGCCATCAATAAATCTAAAACAGTTTTAATATTTATTAACCAATTAAGAGAAAAAATAGGGGTTATGTTTGGAAATCCAGAAACAACAACGGGTGGTAGAGCATTAAAATTCTATGCATCTGTTAGAATGGATATTCGTAAAATAGAAAATATAAAACAAGATGGAGAAGTAAAAGGAAATAGAGTAAGAGTAAAAGTTATCAAAAATAAAGTAGCACCACCATTTAGAGAGGCTGAATTTGATATCGTATATGGTCAAGGAATTTCTAAAGAGGGTAATATTTTAGATATGGCTGTTAATTTAGATATTGTAGAAAAAGCAGGTTCTTGGTTTAGTTATAATGGAGAAAGAATCGGACAAGGAAGAGAAAATGTTAAAAAATATTTAAAAGAAAATCCAAAGGTATTAGAAGAAATTGAAGGAAAAGTAAGACAAGATTTTGAAAAAGTATTTGAAGAAAGTCTAGGAGAAGAATTACCTGAAATTGATATGGATGACGAAGAGGAATAAGCTATTATTGCAAGAAAGTATAAGTAAAAAATAAGTTATTTACATATTAAGGGGGATACAAAATGTATCTCTCTTATTGATATTTTAGATACTTTATAGTAAAATATAAAGAAAGCATGTATAGCGAAATCAAAGATTTTTCTATACAATAGTAAAGTGCATACATTGGGATAAGATAAAAGCTAAAATTTTCGTAAAAAGAAAATGGAGGAAAAAATGAAAGAAAAATATAGAACACTATCAGCAGTTATGCTAATGTTAATGAGAGAAAATAATGGAGTGGAAGAAATTTTATTACAAAAAAGAAAAAATACAGGATATATGGATGGCTATTGGGATTGTTCAGCAAGTGGACATGTAGAGAATATGGAGAGCATGAAAATGGCAATGCAGAGAGAAGCAAAAGAGGAATTATCAATTGATATTGATATAGAAGATTTAGAATTTGTTTCACTAATCCATAAAATAAACGGCGTAGATACAATTTATTATAATGGATATTTTAAATCTACAAAATGGAAAGGAGAGCCTAAGATAGGAGAACCAGAAAAAAATGAAGAAATACAATGGTTTGATATTTGTAAGCTTCCAGAAAATTTAGTAGATGATAGAAAACAAGCAATTTATAATTATATACATAAAATACCATATAGTGAGTTTGGATGGAATGAAAGAAAACAAAAGTAAAGGTGGATGTTATGATAAAATTATTAGCCAGTGATTTAGATGGAACAATTATTGATAATTATAATCAAGTAACAAATGAAGATTTACAAGTAATTCATAAACTCAACAATACTAATGTTAGTTTTGCAGTATGTACTGGAAAGACATATTCTATGACAAAACATATATGTAATAAATTAAATCCTACATATGGGATTTTTGGAAATGGTACACAAATTGTAAATTTAAAAACTGGTGAAGAGATTAAAAGAAATGTTGTATCAAATTTTAAAGCGATAGAGTGCTTGAAAATTGCAGAAAAAAATCACCTACATATTCATATTTATACAGAAGATAAAATTATATCTCAACAGCAATTAAAATATATGGCTTTTAGAAACTATATTTTATACAAAGACCAAGTTCAATTTAAAGTAGTAGAATCTTTAGAAAAATATATACAGGAAAAAAATCCAAACATATTAAAATTAGTTATATCAGGAGAAAAAGATCTAAAAGATGTAAAAGAACAGATAGAAGAAAAAGAAGATTTAAGAGCTATACAAATAAAGAAATATCGTGAATATAAAGATAAAGTCATTAATCAAGAATATGAATATTTAGACATTGTACCAGAACATGTAACAAAATATGATGCTATTCAACAACTAAGTCACTACCTAAACATTCAAAATGAAGAAGTAATGGCTGTAGGTGATAACATTAATGATATAGAAATGATAAAACATTCAGGAGTAGGTGTAGCAATCGGTGATAGTTACCAAGAAGTAAAAGATGTAGCAAATTATGTAACAAAAAATACAGTGAAAAATGGAGGATTTGCGGAAGCAGTATATAAATTCATACAGTTGTGATGTATTAAATGAATAGAAAAAGGAGAAAAGATGTATACAATAGAAGAATTTGATAAAGAAAAAACAAAAGTATTAAAATATGTATTGTATAAAAAAAGAAGTGAAAATGAAATCAGAAAAAAATTTGAAAATGAGATACAAGAAAATTTACTAGAAGATATCATTGAATATCTAAAAGAGGCAGAATATATTGATGATAAAGAATACATTAGAAAAACAGTTAATAATTTTATAGCTTTAAAAAATTTATCTATTCGAGAGATAGAATATAAATTATATAGTAAAGGTATTAAAAAAGAAGATATAGAAGATTATATCTATGAAAATAAAGAAGAATTAAATCAGTATGAAATAAAATCTGCAACAAACATAGCCAATAAAAAAAGTACATCATTAGAAATAGAAGAAATTAAACAATACCTATTGAAGAAAGGTTATAACAAAGAAAATATCAATATTGCAATGGAAAACATATAAGTTAAGATAGTGATAAATAAAGTAAATAAGGAGTAGAAAATGTCAATACTAACATTAGAAACAAAAAAATATGCTATAAAAATAGAGAACTTTGAAGGTCCTTTGGATTTATTATGTCATTTGATTGAAAAAAACAAAATGGATATTTATGACATTCATTTAAATGAAATTACAGATCAGTATATACAATATTTAAATGAAATGGAAAAAATGAATTTAGAAATCGCTAGTGAATTTGTCGTAATGGCATCTACCTTACTATATTTAAAATCTAAAAATTTACTTCCAAAACAACAAGAGGAAGAAGAAGAACTAACAGAAGAAGAGTTGATTAGAAGAATTATAGAATATAAAAAGTTTAAAGAAATTAGTAAGGTATTAAGACAGGATTATATTGAAAATGGAAATCGATATTATAAAATACAAGAAAATATAGAATTACCTAAACAAAAGTTAGAAAAAGATTATGACAGTGTGGTGATTCCAAAAATATATAAGGAACTCATTGAAAGAAATCGTGTAAAAATTAATCAAAATGCCAAAAACATTGAGAAAATTGCATTAGTAGAAAATTATACAGTAGCAAGTAAAGTCAAAGAAATGTTTAAAGTATTAGTAAAACAAAAAAGATTTGTATTTAATAAATTGTTTTCATTAAATAAACATAATAAACAAGAAGTAGTAACTGCATTTAGTGGTTTATTAGAAATGTCGAGAAGAAAAAAAGTAGAAACAACACAGGAAGAACTATTTGGAGATATTACAGTTGAAAAGACGAAAAGAGCATAAAACTGAAATGAATAATAATCTATGATTTTATAAAAGATCCAATAAGAAGATTGATATAAATATGTTTAAAAATACCAGAAAAGGAAAAACTAATATAAATTGCTGAAAAAGGAGGCAAATATATTGGTTTTTCTTTTTATTGTATTTATTATTTTTACATTCATTATCATAACAGCTAAAATAGAAATAGAAATTATAAATTTAGTTATAGATTCACAAAATAAGAACTATGTGAATGATAGATATAAAATTATATTGAGATTGAGAATATGGGGAAAACTACCAATTATGAAACTTACAATAACAAAACAAAAATTAAAAAAAATTCGAGAATCTATAAAAATGGAGAAAAGAATAAAAAAATTAGAAAAAGATATTTGGGAGAATAGAAATAAAATAGATTTTAAGTTTCTAACTATAGCAAAAGAACTAAGAAAAGAAATTTATATTAAAAGCTTATACTTAAAACTACAATGTGGAACAGAAAATGCATGTTTAACGGCAATATTAGTGGCTATTTTTTCAAGTATTATTTCTATAGGAATTTCAATATTACAGGTAAAAGAAGAAGATATAAGCTATAAAATAGAACCAATATATATTGACCAGAATTTTATAAAAATTGTAATTTCTGGTATATTTCAATTAAAACTGATACATATTATAAATATGATATATGTATTTAATAAAAAGGGAGGAATGAAAAAATATGAGCGAACATCCAATAGAAGGTCTTATGACTACAGCTATGAGTAGTATTCAAGATATGATAGACGTCAACACTATTATAGGAGAGCCAATTGAAACTTCAAACAATATTGTGATAATTCCTATATCAAAAGTATCATTTGGATTTGCAGCAGGTGGAAGTGAATTTAAAGGGGAAACAGTTGATGAATATAGAAGAAAAGAAAAAGAAGAAGAGGTACAATATCGATTACCATTTGGTGGAGGATCAGGTGCTGGCGTTACCATTAATCCAATTGCATTTTTAGTCATCCAAGAAGAAAATGTAAAATTAATGCCAGTAAATTATAGTTCTTCAATAGACAAACTATTAGATTATATTCCAGATTTATTAGATAAAACAAACAATATGATTAATAAATGTATGCAAAAATCAAAAGATAAGGAAACGGTAAAAGGAAAAAATAAAGAAGAAGAACAAAAAAAATCAGAAAAGGTAAAAATGGATAAAAGTAAAATAGAAGAAGATTTAGACGAAAGTAGACATATAAAAGAAAGAATTGAAAAAACGAAAAAACCAATAGAAGAGGAAATTACTTATGAATATGAGTATGATGAAACATTAGATGATGAATAACTGCTTTTTATCTAGTTGTGTCCAATTGGGTGTCCAATTGGGGACGTTTCTTTTTGAGATATTTTTATGTAAAGTTCAAAATAAAACGTAATTATTTTTTGCTGTCATAATAAAAAATATAGAATATAAAGCATTATATGATTTAGCTTATACAAAATCATATAATGCTTTATATTCTATATTTTCTTATCTACAAAGCTATATAAAATCCATTTTAGTTCACAACTTTACATAAAAATGTCCCAAAAAGAAACGTCCCCAACTGGACACCCAACTGGATATTGTCGAAAACTTTTCATAAAACGACAAAACTTCTCAAATTTTACTCTTGGAAAATACTGGAAAAAAGAATATAATACAAAAAGAAAATTAAAGGAGGCTATAATGGAATCGAAATTTTATGAAGAGGACAAGTTATTAATTTTTAAAATAACAGATGAAATTGATGATTTTAGTGTTCAAAAGATAAGAAGGAGGGCGGATTATGAAATTGAAAGATATATGCCTAAAAAAGTTATATTTGATTTTGATAGTGTTACATTCATGGATAGCGCAGGGATAGGACTAATTATTGGAAGATATAAATTTGTAAAAATGTTAGGGGGAACAGTGGAGTTAGCGAATTTAACAAGTAGTATTAAGAAAATATTTGAAATGAGTGGTATATTACGATTAATACCTATAACCAATTTAGAAGTTTCGTAAGTAAAGGGATTTATAGGCATACCTAAAAAAAACCTAAATATACATTAAAAGGAAAAGAAGATGAAAAGTGAAATTGAAAATGAAATGAAATTAGAATTTATTAGTAAATCTGCAAATGAAGCATTTGCTAGAATTACAGTTGCAGCTTTTGCCTCACAGTTAGATCCTACAATTGAAGAATTAGCAGACATAAAAACAGCAGTATCCGAAGCAGTAACAAACTGCATTATTCACGGATATGATAAAAAGCAAGGTATTGTTAAAGTCTTTGCAAGACTAACAGAAAATAAAATCATGATAGAAATATCAGATAAGGGAAAAGGAATCGAAAATATCGATATAGCAAAAGAGCCTTTATATACGACAAAGCCAAATTTGGAAAGATCAGGAATGGGATTTACTATCATGGAAAGTTTTATGGATAAAGTAGAAGTAGAATCTGTTGTAGGATTAGGAACAAAAGTAACAATGTGTAAAACTATAAAAAATAAGCTAGAAAATGAAGAATCAGATGATGAGTTTGAAATGATTACAAAAGAATAGGGGTATATGATGTTTGAAAACAGTATAGAAGCAATTAAAAAAGCACAATCTGGTGATAAATATGAAATGGAAAGGATGATTCGAGACAATAATGGACTTATTTGGAGCATTGTTAAAAGATTTCAAGGAAGAGGATATGATTTAGAGGATTTATACCAGATTGGTTGTATGGGGTTCATAAAGTCAATAAAACGATTTGACACCAATTATGATGTAAAGTTATCTACATATGCAGTTCCTTATATGATAGGAGAAATTAAGCGATATATAAGAGATGATGGACCAGTAAAGGTAAGTCGAAGCATCAAAGAATTAAGTATGAAAATAAGAGAACTGCAAAAAGAACATATAAATAAAAGAGGAAGGGAATTGACAATTGAAGAATTAGAAAAGGAGCTGAAAATTTCAAAAGAAGATATTAGCTTAGCATTAGAAGCTAACAATACAGTAGAATCCATAGATGGAAAATTTTATACAGACAATAAAGATGGGAATAGTTTAAATTTAATAGAAAAAATTTCATCAGATAAAAACGAAGAAGAATTTATCACAAATAAACTGGCTATTAAACAACTAATAGAGGGATTAGAAGATAGAGATAAAGAAATTATACTTTTAAGATTTTATAAAGATAAGACACAATCACAAGTAGCAAAAATTCTTGGAATTACCCAAGTACAAGTTTCAAGATTGGAAAGAAAAATTTTAGAAAGCATGAGAACAAAATTAATTTCTTAAAGAGGGTGATAAATTGAAAAAAGGTTTTATCTATTTTTTTGCCTTTGTATGCATCTGCTTTATTTTACCAGCAGTATTAACACAAGGAATAACAACTAGTTCAAAGGCAGAGAAACATGAAGAAAAAAACGAAGAAGAAAATGTAGAAAGTGAATATGTATATAACAAATATGGAACGATAAAGTTATTACATGCAGATACAAATCAAGTAGAAGAAGTTGCAATGGACACATATCTTTGTCATGTAGTATCAGCAGAAATGCCAGTAGATTTTGAAAAAGAGGCTTTAAAAGCACAAGCAATAGTTGCAAGGACATATACAATATATAAAATTAACAATAAAAAACATGATAATGCAGATATTTGTGATGATTCCAATTGCTGTCAAGCATGGATTTCAAAAGAAGATAGATTGGCAAGATGGGATGGTGATAAAGAAGCAAAATGGAATAAGATCGAAGAATGTGTGAAAGAAACAAATGGAAAAATGATTACATATAATAATCAACCAATTAATGCTTTTTTTCATTCAAATAGTGGAGGAAAAACAGAACTTCCTGTAGATGTATGGGGAGGTGGTAGTAATATGCCATATCTTCAAGTTGTAGAAACTTCTGGGGAGGATGGATATACACAATATAATTCAGAAGTAGAACTAACAAAAGAGGAAATATTAGAAAAATTAAAAACAAAATATGCAGATATTCAAATTGATTTTAATAATAATGAAGATATAAAAATATTAGAATATACAAGTAGTGGAAGGGTAAAAACTATTAAGTTTGGTAATCATGAGATTTCAGGTACAGAAGCAAGGAGCATATTTGGATTAAGATCTACAAATTTTGAAATATCAAAAGAAGAAGAGAAAATAAAATTTACAGTAAAAGGATACGGGCATGGCGTAGGAATGAGTCAAACAGGAGCAGATAGCATGGCCAAAAGTGGAAGCACAGCTGAAGATATTATAAAACATTTTTATGTTGGAGTAGAGATTAAAGATGTTAATTCCCTTTAATTTAAAGTTTTTTTGAAAATCAATATTAGAAGATTAAATGTTAAGCACAGTAGTACTATATATTTTTTATGAATTACTCGGTTGTATTACAGAATAAATACTAAAATTAACAAGCAGGTATCTCGAAACCGCAAGTTTGAGATTCTCCTACTTGTTAATTAAAGTATTTATAATATTCTTCCATTTACATTCGTAACTTCATAAAGAATATATAGTACTACTGTGTTTTGAGGTATTTAGCTTTTTAAAAAAATTTATTTAAAAATGTATAATCTTTAAAAAAAAGGAAATACTTGTAATAATAAAGTATTTAAGGAGGATTATATGAAAAAAGACATTCATTTAAAAAATATAAGGGAAAAAAATATAAATGATAAAATCATTTCTTATGTAGTTATGGGAGCAATTATTGTTGCTATTATTATTATTTCATTATTACTATATAGTCAAAAAATAAATAATGATGTAAAAGATGAAACAATGACGTTAGAAGAAATGACAGATATTATTGGGGAAACAGACCAAAACAATAATCAAACAGAAAGTGCAAGTACAGAAATAGGAAAAACAGTTGAAGAAAGTCAAGAAGAAATGAAAGAGGAAGATACACAAAATCAAACTATACAAAATACAACAGTTAACGAAACAGTAGAAAGTAGTAGTGCAAATACAAATACAGTAGAAAATACAACTAGTAAAGAAACAGAAAAGACACAAAATGTAAAAGAATTGACATTCCAAAAACCAGTAGAAGGAGAGATCGTAAGAGAATTTGCACAAGATAATTTAGTATATTCAGAAACATTAGAAGAATGGGTTACTCATAATGGAATTGATATAAAAGCAGATAAAACAACAGTTGTAAAAGCAGCAGAAGCAGGTGTTGTAAAGTCTATAAAAAATGATCCTAGATATGGTTTAACAATTGTTATTGAACATGATGATGTTTATCAAACAGTATATTCAAATCTATTAACTTCTGAATTTGTTGTAGAAGGGGAAACAGTAGAAAAGGGACAATCTATAGGAACTGTTGGGAATAGTGCTGTATTTGAAATTGCAGATGAACCACATTTACATTTTGAAATATTAAAAGATGCTATTGCAGTAGACCCTGCTATTTATATAAAATAATTTGACTAAGAAATATAAGTGTGATAAAATACTTTGGTAAGTTAGCTTCTTACGAATTATGGAATATAAAAAGAGGGAATGAAAAAATGAAGTTAGGAATCGTTGGATTACCAAATGTAGGAAAAAGTACATTATTTAATAGTATAACAAAAGCAGGTGCAGAATGTGCAAATTATCCATTTTGTACCATAGAGCCAAATGTTGGGATAGTACCTGTTCCAGATGAAAGATTAGATGTATTAACAAACATGTATCATCCACAAAAAACAACACATGCTGTTATTGAATTTGTGGATATAGCAGGATTAGTAAAAGGCGCTAGTAAAGGCGAAGGACTAGGAAATAAATTTTTATCACATATTCGTGAAACAGATGCTATATGTGAAGTGGTTAGATGTTTTGAAGACTCAAATATTGTGCATGTTGATGGAAGTATAGATCCAGTAAGAGATATTGAAACCATTAATTTAGAGTTAATATTTGCAGATATAGAAACTGTTAATAAGCGATTAGATAAAGCAAAGAAAAATTTGAAAGCAGATAAAAAATATCAAGAAGAAATTGACTTGTTGGAGAAAATAAAAGAAAATTTAGAAAACGGAATATCAGCAAGAGCAATTGATTTTAATGAAGATGAGCAAATATTAGTAAAAGACATGTTTTTATTAACAACAAAACCAATATTATATATTGCAAATGTATCTGAAGAACAATTGAGTGATGCAGAAAATGACTTAAATGTCGAAAAAGTAAAGGAATATGCTGCAAAAGAAAAAGCAGAAGTTATACCATTATGTGTAAAAGTGGAAGAAGAATTATCAGGACTAGATGATAATGATAAAAAAGAAATGCTAGAAATGTTAGGGTTAGAAGAATCAGGACTAGATAAGGTTATCAAAAAAAGTTATGATTTACTAGGTTTAATGTCATTCCTAACAGCTGGAGAACCAGAGGTAAGAGCATGGACAATCAAAAAAGGAACAAAAGCTCCACAAGCAGCAGGAAAGATACATTCAGATATTGAAAGAGGGTTTATAAAAGCAGAAGTTGTTTCATTTAAAGATTTAGTAGAACAAGGGTCAATGGTAGCTGCAAGAGAAAAAGGATTAGTCAGATCAGAAGGAAAAGATTATATTATGCAAGATGGAGATATTGTTTTATTTAAGTTTAATGTTTAAACATGAAATTTTTTGTAACAAAAATGTAAAATAAAAAAAGGATAAAAACTATTGACTTGAAAATGAATTAAGTATATTATATTTATAAATTAAACAAATGAGGAATAGTGTGTTTATAAACTTGCAATTATTAAAAAAACATGATATAATAATAATTGTTTATAGAGAAAGAGAAAATATACTATTTGAAGTAAGGAGAGGTAATATGAAGAAATCAATTATTTTAAAAAGTTTTTTAGTAATTTTAGTTTGTGCAATGCTTACATTTATGACATTACCAGTAAAAGCAGCAACAGATGAAGGATTTAATGATTTATTAGGAGGAAATACATCATCAGGAACAGATACAAATTCAAATTCAAATACAGGAAATACAAATACTAACAGAAATTCAAGCAATGTTCAAAATATAAATGCATTAAAAAATACAACTAATAAAGTAAATACAGCTAACAATACAAATTTACCAAAAACAGGATTACAAGATTCTTTACCAACAGTATTATTAGTAGTTGTATTTGGAGTATCAGCAGTATATGCTTATAAGAAAATAAAAGATTATAGAAATATTGATTAATAATATAAATTGAAGATGTTAACCATCTTCAATTTTTGCTTTTATAATCATTCTATTTCCATTGAAATTATTACAAGTTACTAAAGTTAATTCATAAGAAGATGTTATACGTTCATATACAGGTGATAGGTCATCTGGTTTTACTTCATACTTTTTTATTATAGAATATATAAATCGATTATTTAAATTATCATATAAAATAATTTTATCATCAATATTCAAATTTTTTAAATTGCTAAAAAATTTATTATTGTCATAATTGTGTCCTGCAATACATAGATTAAAATCTTCTGAGGGACTATTTTCAGAAGGAAAACTTCCATAAAATCTACAAGGAGAAGTTTTTAATAATTCATCATTTAATTCATTAAAAATTGGATAAGATATATTTAAAACTGGAATTTCGATAATACCAACAATAGAATCAGGGGAAAGATTATTCGAGTTTTGTGTATAATTATTATCATTTGAATATAATTTGGTTATACTATAATTATTAATTAATAAATCAGAAAAATCTTCTTTTTCATTTAAAGAAATTTTATAAAAAGCAAATATAGAAGAAATAACAAAAATAGCAGCAATAGAAAGAAAAAATTGAATATTAAAAGTTTTTTTAGATAATTTTTTTGTTGAAGGAGATGAGTCAATTTTATTAGTGTTACTTTCTGATTGCTCTATATGTTTATTTAAATCAATATTAATAATTTGATTCATAATGATCCTCCAATAATTCTATATAACTCATAGTATTTCCTGATAGAAAAAAAATATAATGTATGAGATAAAATAAAAGAATGGAAATATGAAGAAAAAAGTAAAAAAAGTCCTAGAGTTAGTCACTAAAGGACTGAAAAACCCCTGTTATTTTTTAGAGTATAAAAATAAACATAGAAAAATTCTTAAGTTTTACTGATTTTCTATGTTTTTTGTTATTTTT